>JAQXVL010000130.1 GCA_029224905.1 Bacteroidales bacterium | reverse complement strand
ATAAATCGCTTGTCGAACCAGCCGTGTTCGCCGAGATAGAAGCCTTGGTCGGTGGTGTAGACGACGATGGTGTTTTTGTCGAGTCCTGTGCGCTTGAGGTAGTCGAGGATTTCGCCAACGCTTTCGTCGACGCTTGCCACGCAGCCCATATAGTCTTGGAGGTAGCGTTGGTATTTCCATTCGGCTACTTCTTTGAATGAGCGCTTGCGGGAGTGAAAATCGTTGTTGCGTTTGCGGTATGCGTCGAAGAACCGGCGCTGTTCGTCGTCGGTCATCGTGCCGAGGAAGGCGTGAGGCCATGGGTCGTAGAGTAGGGTGTCGCTATCAATACCGGTAACCATTTTCAGGTCGTGACCTTCGTACATATCGCGATAGATGTTCATCTTTTGCAGTTGAGCGGCATAGCGCCCTTCGTAGGTGTCGTAGTAGTTGTCGGGGAGGGGGAATGTAGTGTTTTCGTAGAGGTGGTAGTGTCGCTCTGCGGGCACCCAATTGCGGTGGATTGCTTTATGGTGCATCATCAGGAAGAATGGCTTTTGCTTGTCGCTGCGGTTGTCGAGCCACTCTTCGCAGTATTGCGTTATCAGGTCGGTGACGTAGCCGGGGTGGCGTACGGTGTCGGTATCGGTGATGAATTGCGGATTGTAGTAGTCGCCTTGGTCGTTGAGAATCATCCAATGGTCGAATCCGGTAGGTTTCGAAATGAGGTGCCATTTCCCGATTACGGCAGTTTCGTAGCCGTTGGCTTGCAGTATTTTGGGCAGGGTTTGTTGGGTGCCGTCGAAGCCTTTTGCCCAGTTTTTCATAAACCCGTTTTTATGGCTGTGTTTGCCGGTGAGTATTGCAGCGCGGCTCGGTCCGGAGATGGAGTTGCAGCAGTAGTTGTTGTAGAACGTAGCGCCTTCGTTGCCGATGCGGTCGATGTTTGGCGTCGGTGCAACTTTACCGATTGGATGTCCGTAGATGCTCATTGCTTGGCGAGCATGGTCGTCGCTCATAATGAAGATGATGTTCGGCCGACTGTCTTGTTTGTCGGCTTGTGCTTTCTGTCCGTAGAGCGACGATACGACGGGCAGCAGCGCAAGGCTTAGGGTGATTCGTTTCTTATTCATTGTCAGTGGTTTTGTATGTTGTTGATTTGTCTCATTATCGATGCGGGGTCGTCGTCTGCCTCAAGCGCATGTTTCATATATTCCATATACGGCGCCGCGTGGGCGAAAAACTTGTGATAGCCTTCGCAGAGGTAGTTCAGCCCGAAGTTGCCGTAGCGGTCGGTGATGAATCGGTTTTTCGGGCATTCGCCGTTGCAGGCAAACAGATATCGGCACTCGCGGCATTGTCGGGGCAACATGGCGTGTTTCATTCGTGCAAACTCTTGTTGCTTTGGTGAATACATCATTTCGACGATTGTTGATGTGTGAATGTTGCCGAGCCGGTGTTCGGGGTAGACGAAGTGGTCGCACGAATAGACGTCGCCGTTGAACTCCATAACTCCGGCGTGGCCGCATTCGCTCGAGAGCGTGCACATTCCGGGCTGCACGCCGACCCAGTTGGCAAGCGTACTTTCAAACAACTGCACGTAATATTCACCCACATCGTTGCTTACCCATTCGTCGAATATCGTGCAGAGAAATGTGCCCCATTGGTCGGGGGTTATCGATGTTTCGGTCAGCGAGCCGTCGGCGGTCATACCGGGCGCCAGCGTGAGGGCATCGTTGCGGCAGGTTGTGCGTTCAACGATTGGCGAAAATTGGATGTATCGGCAGCCGATGTCTTTGAAAAAACGGTAGAATTCGAGAGGTCGGTTGACGTTGTAGTTGTTGACCACTGCGAGCGCATTCCAGTCGATGTCGTAGCGGTTGAGCAGACGTATGGCATTGATAACTTTGTCGAAGGTGGGGCGTCCCTGAGCATCGCGTCGGTATCGGTCGTGTTGGTCTTTGGGTCCGTCGATAGAGATTCCGACGAGGAAGTTGTTGCGCTTTAGAAATTCGCACCATTTGTCGTCGAGAAGTGTGCCGTTGGTCTGCAGGCAGTTTGTTATTGTGTAGCCTTTGCCGTAGATTTGCTGGAAATGAATAGCCCGTTGGTAGAACGACAGCGGGCGCATCATGGCTTCGCCTCCGTGCCATATGAACTGCACGTAGGGCGTGGTTTGCGCTTCGATGTATTGGCGAATGAACCGCTCGAGCACCGCATCGCTCATCACGTTGCCGTCTGTCCGCGATTCGTAGAGCCGACTCTTCTCCAAGTAGTAGCAGTACTTGCAGCGGAGGTTGCATCGCGCCCCTGCCGGCTTGAGCATTATGTACATCGGGTGGCTGAATGGAGTATGCGTGGTCATATTTTTTTCATTAGCGTTGTAAAGGTAGTCATTTTTTCGCATATGGGCACAAAAAAAAGGAACTTTTTCCCAAAGTCCCTTCCTCTATAGGTTTCCAATAGGTATAATTTTTTAAGGTAAAAAAGATTGTTTTAGGTTTGTGATGCAAAGGTGGTTACATTTTTTATTATAAACAAACAAAAAAATATGTTTTGTAACATAATTTTTTAATATTTGTTTCAATAATTGTTCTAAATGTTTAAAAATAAGCAATTTACCTTTGCTTACAATCTGAAATTTCTTTTGTTAAAAAATGTTTCTTTGTTATTTTCTGCAAAAAACAGTTACTTAATCGGTGAAATACTGCAATTTGAGGTCGTTTCCGTCGTAAACAGCGTAGGAATATAGTTTTATCCAATCGCCGAGGACAATGAGGCGCGAGATGCCGTCGACGTTTTCGTCGACCGCAACGTGGCGATGACCGAACACGAAATAGTCGATTTTCGGGTCTTGCTTATAATTTGTAACAAATCGTCGCAGCGGTTCGTCGTCGCCGAACGCTTTGTCGTCGCCGTTCACTCGATTGCTGCACGACCAGTTGAGGGCAAACGGCACGGTCCAGCGTGGGTGGATGCCTGAGTAGAGGCGTTGGCAGAAGCGGTTGCGGAAGAATGCGCGGAGCATGCGGAACGTGCGCGAATCGTCGCCGAGTCCGTCGCCGTGGGCGATGAAAAACCGTTTGCCGTCGATTTGCTTGACTTGCGAGCCGTCGACCACTTCCACGCCGAGTTCCTTCGGAAGGTAGTCGAAAATCCAGATGTCGTGATTGCCGATAAACCAGTAGATTTTTATGCCCGAGTCGGCGAGTTCGGCAATTTTGCCGAAAAACCGCACATAACCTTTCGGCACGACGTAGCGATACTCAAACCAGTAGTCGAGTATGTCGCCGAGCAGGTAAATCTCTTTGGCATCGTTGCGTATCGACTCCAAGAAAGCCACGATGCGTTGCTCTTGCTTTCGCGGGTCGTCGATATATCGTGCGCCGAGATGGAAGTCGGAGAGGAAATATGTCTTTGTGCCGGGCATATCTACAAGAAACCTAATTCGAGTTTTGCTTCTTCGCTCATCATGTCTTGCGTCCATTCGGGCTCGAAGACGAGGTTGACATCCGTGCCGGTAACGCCTTCGACGCTGTCGACTTTCATGCGCACGTCTTCCAAGAGAAAATCGGCTGCCGGGCAGTTAGGCGCAGTCAACGTCATGTCGATTGTCACGTGACCGTCGTCGGCAACGTCTATCTTGTAAATCATGCCTAAAGCGTAGATGTCGACCGGAATTTCCGGGTCGTATACGGTCTTGAGCATCCGGATGATGCCTTCTTCTATTTTCAATTTGTTTTCAGAGTCCATAGTGCAAAGATAGTGCAAAGATAGCGAATTTATAGTATATTATGGCGCAAATACGTAATTTTTGCTTACTTTTGTGTCGCTCAAAAAGAGAATACTCTAATGAAGAATCTTTTTATACATTATTATAATGGTCTGCGGCGCACGGCTTTTACCGACAAAACGGCACTCGTTTTCGGGGTTGCCTTGGCGGTAAAGTTTCTTGTGTTCGATGTGCTGTGGAGCATCCCGACGACGTTTAAGCCGTTCTCGATTTTCGAGTTTTATCCGGCAAAGATTGCCGTAATTTTGCTTCTGCTCATTCCGTTTAAGGTGTTCCGTTCGCGGACTGCGCAGTTGGTTGTTATGCTCTTGCTCGACGGACTTTTGGTAGCCAATTTGATGTATTTCCGTACTTACTACACGGCGATACCGCTTGCAAGTTACGGTCAGGCGGGCAATTTGGCAGACTTTATGAGCAGCGTTGTCGACTCGCTGCGTTGGATAGATTTGGCGTTTCCGCTGACGACGCTGTTATGCATCCCCTTTATGCTGAAAATCAAGCCGAAAGAGCGTCAACTTTCGCTCTATCTGACCACATTGGCGATTGGCGCGGTCGCTTTGGCGGTGCCGACTATTGCTAAAGGCGGCTATTATAAGGCGTACAACGACGGACGTCAACAAGCTTATCTTTGCTCGAGTATGCCGTCGGTCTACACGGTTTTCGGCAGTATGTTGTTCGATTGGATTGATAGCGGCAAGCAGCTTACCGACGAAATGCGCGCCGAGGTCAATGCATGGCTCGACGCACGTCCCAAGTCGCCGCGCTACGAAGGCGCAAAGCGTAAGAATTGCGTGGTGATTCTCTGTGAATCGCTCGAAAGTTGGGTGCTTCAAGCCACCGTCGAAGGTCAGGAAATTACGCCGAATCTTAACCGACTTCTTGCCGACACAACTACACTCTATGCTCCGAACGTGCTGACGCAAGTCCGCGGCGGTCGGTCGATTGACGCGCAACTCATCCTGTTTGCCGGAATGTTGCCCTTGGCGAGCGGCACGTATAGCAGCCAGTATGCCGGCAACGAGTATTATACCATCCCCAAAGCCATGAAGAAGGCGTATTCGTCGCGTGGCTACTTGCTGACCATCGACAAACTGTCAACGTGGAATCAAGGTCCGGTGGCGCAGGCTTTCGGCGTCGATACGCTGATTGCCTACAGCGACTTCCGCCTCGACGAGGCATTCGGAACGCACAAGCGCACCGGCGATAGGGCATTTATGCGCCAATGTGCAGAGAAAATTCGCAACGGAGAGGTGTGGAAAAACGGCGAAAACGCGTTCATCCAGTTGGTAACCTATTCCGGCCATGCACCGTTCGTCATTCCCGAAGAACTCCGCGAGTTGCATTTCTCGGCTGCTGTGCCCGAGAAGATGGCAGACTATATGCATGCCGCACACTATACCGATTCGGCAATCGGTGAATTTGTTGACTTTCTGAAGACGTTGCCGCAGTACGACGAGACGATGATTGTCGTGACCGGCGACCACGAAGGTCTCGCCGACTATCGCAAAGACATTCTTGGCACCGACATGGGTAAAAAATATGTCAGCGCCGGGCAGTTTACGCCGCTCGTTGTGCTCAATTCGCCGACCGGTGCTATGCGCTACGACGGCGTGATGGGGCAGATTGACGTCTATCCGACGCTTCTCGATCTGCTTGGCATCGACGACTATCCCTGGCGAGGCATGGGTTGCAGCATGCTTAATCCCGGCAAAGCGCCGTTCGCCGTATCGCCTCAACTTGAGACCGTCGGCGAGGGCTTCGACAGCGTATCGCTCGAACACGCGCGCCGTGCTTACGACGTGGCGGACATTATGTTGCGTTTTGACTATTTTAAGAGCGTAAATTGAATTACTTTTGCAATATGGCATTGAAAATTATCATATCTCCCGAATATGAGCATTTGCGCGAATTCGTGACGGCGTTGCCCGAGACATTCGACCGTTCCGGTACGTTGCTTTACGAAGGACGCAATTTGGTGAAATCAATAACTGTCGACGGCGTGGAGCTCATCGTAAAGCGCTATCGCCGACCGCACGTCGTGCAGTGCATTTCCTATTCTTATTTCACGACGAGCAAGGCTGAGCGTGCCTACGAACACGCCCGTCGCCTCCGGGAATCGGGCTTTTCGACGCCGCGCGAAGTGGCTTATATCGAGATGAAGAGCCACACGCTGCTTACATATAGTTTTTTCGTCAGTTTGCCCGACTATCGGCCGCCGTTGTCGGAGTTGCTTCGCCGCACGGATTTCAGCCGCGTTTGCGTCGACCAACTCGCTCGTTTTGTGGCTTCGTTGCACGAAAACGGCGTGATTTACGGCGACCTGAATTTGACGAACATCCTTTATAGCGTCGACGACCAAGAGCAATATCAATTCGGGCTGATTGACACGAATCGTGCGCGATTTGAGTATCCGTCGCACCGACAAGCTGTGGAAGATTTGATACGTCTGAGCTATGAACACGATTTCTTGAAATATTTTGCCGGTCGTTATGCAGAATGCCGCGGATGGGACCCTGAGCGGATTCGACTCGAAGTCGTCGACGCGCTTGCTCGCTTTATTACACGCCACAGTCGTTATGATGCCATAAAACGTGCCCTGGGATTAAAAAAGAAAGACAAATGAAGCTACCTGACAACATAGGCTTCGACGCCAAACGCATAGTGCGCAACCGCACCGGACTCGGCAATTACTGCCGTACGCTTGTCAACGACCTTGCAGAGGTAATGCCCGACCGCAGGTTGCGGCTCTATACGCCCATCGAAGGCTGTGAGGATTTGCGCGAGCGCATCGTGGCTCGCCCGAATGTCGAATTCGTGTTGCCGCGCCGCACGGTCATGCCGGGACACCATTCGCTATGGCGTTCGCACGGCATCGTGCGCGACCTGCTGGCAGACGGCGTCGGCATCTATCACGGACTCACCGGAGAGTTGCCCTACGGGTTGCGTCGCTCCGGCATTGTCGGAGTTGTGACTATTCACGATTTGATATTTTTGCGCCATCCGGAGTATTATCATTGGTATGATGCCTGGATTTATAAGCAGAAGTTCAAACTTGCGTGCCGCGAAGCCACGCGGATAATCGCCATCAGCGAATGCACCAAGCGCGACATTATCGAATTCGGCAACGTAGAGCCCGAACGCATCGATGTGGTCTATCAAAGTTGCAGCACGCGCTTTAAAGTGCAGACCACTGACGAGCAACGCCGTTCGACCTCGGAGCGCTATTCGCTGCCGCGCCGCTATGTGCTCAATGTCGGCACGGTGGAAGAACGCAAAAATGTGGGCTTGGCTGTTGAGGCGCTACGCGATTTGCCCGACGACGTGCATTTGGTAGTCGTGGGACGGCGTACGCGATATGCCGATAGGGTAGATGCGATAGCGCGAAAGCATGGCGTTGCCGACCGAGTGCATTTCCTCTCGAACTTGCCGACCGACGAACTCTATGCCATCTATCAAATGGCTGAATGTTTTGTCTATCCGTCGCGCTATGAGGGCTTTGGCATTCCGATAATCGAAGCCATTCAGAGCGGATTGCCGGTGGTTGCCTGTACGGGAAGTTGCTTGGAAGAAGCCGGCGGCGACAGTTGCTTATACGTTTCGCCCGACGACGCTCCGGCATTGGCTGCCGCCATCAACGATTCTCTGCGAGGTGCGCCCGGCAGAGAGCAACGCATAGCCCGTGCGCAGGAGTATGCCCTACGCTTCGAAAATCTTGGCGTAGCCGAGCAGGTCGTCGACGTCTATCGACGCGCGGTCGAAGGTCGTTGATAGTTATTGTTTATATTCTCTGTAAGGAGTTTCGAGGTCGACGTAGTGGAAGTTGTGCTGACGTTGGTGCTGTCGGTCTGGAATAACCATGTAGTCGCCATACTTATTGCTCAGATACTTGTCGTATTGCTCCACGCCTTTGACTTCCGCCGATTCGAATCGATAGGGTGTTGGTTTGCCGAGAATCGATTTGTCGACGACGCCTCGCATTCCATCGTCGTAGTCGGCAACGCGGCGCGATTCGGCGTAGGGGTATTTGTGAAGAAGACGGATAATCTTGTTTTGCACGCCAGCCATCGTATACAGTTTGCGGCAGAGCAGCGGAATCCAGCTCGACGGACCGTGCCCGTGTTTGTACGGGTCGCGGTGGATTAAGTAGAGCACGCGTTTCCAATATTCGTAGGCTGCAAAGTGGAAACGTCGCGCAACGGCGTTTTCGGGCACGCCATCGATGGGGAAAACGTCGATGTAGATGCCGCCGACGTATTTCAGGTGCATACGCTCAATCAGCGTCGTGTCAGCATCTTGTATTTTTGCGAATGGCAACGGGTAGGAGCTGTCGGTCTCGGCGCACACCATTTCGAAATTACTCGGAAGCCATTCCCGGCAGTTGGCAATCAGTCGGTCATAACTTTCGCGAGGCATAGCGATGTCGAGATCGTCGTCCCAAGGGATGAAACCTTTATGGCGAACGGCGCCGAGCATCGTTCCCGCCCAGATGTAGTAGTCCAAGCCGTGCTCCTCGGCGCATCGGTCGATGGCGAGAAGAATTTTCAGAATGTGATTGTGTACGTCGTCGATGCTGTAGGTTGCCATAACTTTAGAATAGGTGAGTCGGAATGGTTCGTTGAGCGTTTTCGAAGTCGTCGACGGTGTCGAGTTCTATCGAAAACAGGTCGGTAGTGTCGACAGCCTTAAACATTTTACCTTGACCGACAAGTCGCTCGAAGGCAAGTTCGTAGAACACGTCGCAAAGCCCTTCGCGGCGTATCATCGTGTTGAGTTCGTCGGTCAGTGCCGCCGAGTAGTCAGCCTTGATAACCTCGATACCAACCGATTCGCCGATAGCCTTTGTCGGCGAGCAGGTTTTTGAGAGTTCGACGACGTTTTGCTCCTCGTCGACAATCACTTTGATTTCTTCGTCGCCGAGTTCGTGAGCGTTGACGGCGAGCGAAGTGCTCTCTTGTCGGAGCATCCGCGCAACGATAGCCGGGTCGAAAAGAATGTCGCTGTCGAGCAGGATAAAATCCTTGCCGCCAACGATTTCGATAGCCAGCCAAAGCGAGTAGATGTTGTTGGTGGTTGCGTAGTCGGGGTTGTTGATGAAAGTTATTTTCAGCTGCGGATAGTGCTCTTTGAGGAAGTTTTCAATCATCTCGCGGAGATATCCGGTAACGACTACCAATTCGCTGACGCCGCCGGCAACGAGCGCATCGACGGTGCGTTGGAGCAAGCAGCGCTCGCCCACGCGGAGCAGGCATTTGGGGCTGTTGTCGGTCAGCGGACGCAGACGTTTTGCCATCCCGGCTGCCAAAATTACTCCAATCATCGGTTTTTCGCAATTTTCAGGATTATGTCGCACACTTTGCGGTTCTGCTCTCTGCGGCCGAGGGTTATGCGCATATGGCTGTCGATGTCCGGCTCGTTCATAAATTTCACCTTGTAGTCGCAATCGGCAAATTCGCGTTGCAGAGCCTCTTTGATGGCAATCGGGTAGCGAATGAGGATGAAGTTTGCTGACGAGCGATACACCTTGAATCCGTCGAGTGCGCCGAGTTCTGACGCATACATTTGACGCGCCTCTTCCATTACGCCGGCGATGTCGCGGTAATAGTCTTCGGAGTTGAGTGCGGCGATAGCTAAGTCTTCCGACAGGCGGTCGTAGCCCAAATATTTGTTTGCATAGCGAGCAAAGCGGTCCATCTCGTCGCTTTTGCTGACGAAACCGAATCCCATGCGCAGACCGGGCAGACCGTAGAACTTCGACAACGTGCGGCAAATGATGACGTTCGGCTTGCGCTCAACGATTTTCTTAATGTAGCTGACGTCGCTCGTCACAAATGCGGCATAAGCCTCGTCGACCAGCACGATGGTTTGCTCGGGGATGGTGTCGATAAGAGCTTCCAATTCCGTCGGGGTGAGCCCGTTGCCGGTGGGGTTGT
Source organism: Bacteroidales bacterium (assembly GCA_029224905.1). Taxonomy (GTDB): domain Bacteria; phylum Bacteroidota; class Bacteroidia; order Bacteroidales; family Muribaculaceae; genus Limisoma. Next base: position 2,016 of record JAQXVL010000130.1, on the reverse strand, counting down.
TGGGCGAGGCAATGAGCAGAATGCGCGGCTGTAAGTCCTCGACCATCTTGCGCAATCCGTCGGCGTCATAGCAGAACGAATCTTCGGTCTCGTTGACGGGGTATTGCAGCGTTGTGCCTTTCACTTCGTCGGCAATCGACTTGTAGTACCACCACGAAAACTGCGGTATGAGCATCGTTTTGCTGCCACCGTCGGTCAGAAAATAGTGAACGGCTTGCTTGAGCAGGTCTTCGGCGCCGTAGCCGAGCAGGATTTGGCTCTCGTCGATGCCGTATTTTTCGGAAAGATATACGGAAAAAATACTCTTCTTACCTTGGTCGTAAATTCTTGTGTAGAAACAAAGTTTATTGACGTCAAATTCGCGAAAAGCCTTAACCACTTCGGGAGAAGGTGCGAAGTTGAATTCGTTTCGGTCCAAATAGTTCATATTGTGTTGGTCTACTTTATTTTTTAGTTAGATTTTGCAAATTTACGCACAATATTTTAATTAACAGCAAAATTGTCGTCGAAATATTGAGAGGTAAGAGGTGAGAGGTGAGGGCGGTTTTGGCAGATGTCGTGAACTTTTGCTAAATTTGCGTGTTGAAACTATGTGGATAATGTAAACTAACTAAGGGTATAATGTAAATATAAATAGGAAATATTATGATTTGGCAATATATTATAGTAGGCATTGTGCTGGTTGTGGCTGCGGTATTTGCCGTGCGTAAATTGCTGAAGCGTAAGGGTGGATGCAATTGCGACGGATGCTGCAATCATCATATTTGCTACCCTAAAAAGGAGGCGGAACAGGACATTCTGAAATAAAACAGTCGCTGCTGTTAATTTTTATTACGGAAAAATTTCTTTTATTATAAAAATCCGTTAACTTTGCACCATAAATAGAGCAGTCGAACGGATTTCCTCCGGAGCAGCGACGAAATGTCGGAGCTTGGCTGCAATCTATTATGTCACATATTAAACTTAGATATTATGAGTCGAAATCTGAAAGTTAGAGACTTAACCCTGCGCGACGGTCAGCAATCGCTGTTCGCCACTCGTATGAAACAAGAGAGCATAGACAAGCTCTTGCCAATGTACAAAGATGCAGGATTTTTTGCGATGGAAGTGTGGGGCGGTGCAGTGCCCGATTCAGTAATGCGCTATTTGGGCGAAGACCCGTGGGTGCGACTGAAGACCATTAGCGACGCAATGGGCGGCGTGTCGAAACTTACGGCGCTCTCTCGCGGCCGCAACCTGTTCGGCTACGTTCCTTACCCGACATCGGTACTCGAGGGTTTCTATCGCGAAGCCATCAAGAACGGTCTAAACGTGATGCGTATCTTCGATGCGCTCAACGACCTCGACAATGTCAAAGAGTCGATTAAACTTATCAACGATATGGGCGGAATTGCCGACGGTGCCGTTTGCTACACTGTCGACCCCAAAGAAGAGCCCAAAAAACAATGCTTCCTGTCGAAACTTTTCGGCAAAAAGCCCGCCGGACCCGAGAAGATTTTCACCGACGAATATTTCGTGGAAAAAGCAAAGGGTATGGAGGCTTACGGAGCAAAGATTATCACGCTGAAAGATATGGCAGGCTTGGTAAATCCGTCGCGCGCAGCATCGTTGATTACCAAACTCAAAGCCGCCGTTAAGGTGCCCGTCGATTTCCATACACACTGTACTCCGGGCTACGGCTTGGCATCGGTTGTAATGGCAATGCTTCACGGCGTCGACATCGTTGATACCAACATCTGGTACTTCGGTGGCGGTACAGCCGCTCCGGCAATCGAATTGGTTTATCTCTTCGCTAAACGTCTCGATATCAACGTTGAAGTTAATATGGAGGCTGTAGGCAAAATCCGCAAAGCCCTCAAGGAAGAGCGTAAGCAACTTGCCGACTTCGACCTTCACAAGAACGATTTCCCCATCGACTTCGACCCGCTTACCGACAAACTTCCCGCCGATGTCGAAGCAGAGTTCGACCGCGCGGTTGCGGCAGCAAAAGCCGACGACGAAGCAACGTTGCTCGAC
>JAQXVL010000129.1 GCA_029224905.1 Bacteroidales bacterium | reverse complement strand
GGGAATGTCGAGGTTGTATTTTTCGTTGATTTTTTCGATTTCGACGCGTCCGGAGAATTTGTAGTGATTCTCGTCGAATTGGATGTCGATAAGGCGTTTTTTGTCGTGTTCGTCTTCGAAGTCGCCGAAGATTTCTTCGACGAGGTCTTCAAGAGTGACGAGCCCCGACGTGCCGCCGAACTCGTCGACGATGATGGCTATGCTTTTCTTCTCAGCCATCATTCGGCGCATCATTTTGTTGGCGAGCATCGATTCGGGCGCGAATTCGACGGGGCGGATGTGTTCTTTCCAGTTGTTTTCGGTATGGAAGAGTTCGCCGACGTGGATATATCCGACAATGTCGTCGATGTCTTCACGGTAGACGATTATTTTGGAGAGTCCGGTGGAGTGAAATCGTTGTCGGAGCGTCTCGAGTTCGGTTTTTTCGATGTCGACGCCGACGATTTCGTTTCGCGGGCGCATGCAGTCGCGCAGGAGTGTGTTAGAGAAGTCGAGTGCGTTTTGGAAGATTTTCATCTCGTTTTCGATGTCTTCTTCCTCTTCTTTTTCTTTAGTTTTTTCGGTTTTTTTCTCGTTGCGTTTTTCTTCGATAGTCTGCTGGATGTAGTCGTCGAGTTCGCCGACGGTAATCATTTGCCCGCGAGTTTCTTCGGGACGCGCTCCGAGGAGAATCATGATGCCGCGCGAGATGAGCGACGCCAGCAGCGAAATGGGGTAGAGCACGAGATAGATGATGAAAATCGGCAGCGAGAAATGTCGCAGCGAGGCGTTCGGGTTGATTTTGAACACCGTTTTAGGGATAAATTCGCCGGTAATGAGGATGATGAGCGTCGACAGGACGGTCTGCACCAAGAGCGTGAGCGCGCTGTCTTTAGGCAGGAACGGCATAAGGTTGGTGAGCAGAATTGCCATACCGATACCGTAGATGACAAGCATGATGTTGTTGCCAACGAGCAGCGTAGAGATGAACATGTCTTGGTGACGGTAGAAGAAGTTGATGAGGTGGTTTGTCACGCCTTTCTTCTGCGAGTCGAGCCCGACGCGCACGCGGTTAGACGTGATAAAGGCAATCTCCATCCCCGAGAAAAACGCGGAGAAGACCATCGATATCAGAGTTACTATCAGTGCTGTCGTTGTGCTCATCGTTAATTTGCTTTACCGATTCCGGAGCGTTCCTCGTCGACGGGGAATATGCCCGAAACCTTTCTTATGGTGTATTGTGTCATTTGTTCGTTCGATTCGAAGCCGTAACCTTCGATAACGCGGTCGCTCTTGACGATGTGGATAAACGAATCGCTGTAGACTTTGTGCTGTGACTGCGACCAGAAGAGTTGCTCGGTGAGGAATTCGTCTTTGGCGGTGTTTTTGATTTCGACGTTTCCGTCGAGGCGCCAGAGTTTCGTCTCTTGGAAGAACGTCGCCGAGTCGCATTTGACGTGTGCTTCGATTTTGAATTTTCGGTCGAATTTCTCGAGGTAAAGCCCGTAGGGGAACTTCCAGACGGGCACGCTTACTTCGTCGTAGACGAGCCAGAGTTTTGCGGTGATGCGATATTTCGCCATGCCGGAGTCGCTGATAATGGTTTTTACGTCGCGAGTGAGCATCGTAGGGACGCTGTCGGCTTTGCCTGAAGAAGCGTCGACGCCGATTGTGCCGTCTTTCTTCGTGCAAGCCACCATCGCCAACGACAGTGCCATAAAGCTAACTCCTATTATACGCAGCAATTTCATCGCCTATTTAATCTTGTTCTGCCAGAAAGCGAATTCGTTGAAGTTGATTCCGAGAGTGATGTTGAAGTAGTTTTCCGACACGAGGTTTGAAGCGGGATGCGCTGCGCGGTGACGATATTCGAAACCGAGGTTGATAATCGTCTTGGTGCCGACGGTGGGAAGTCCGAAACCGGCGGTGATGCCGTATTCGCGGACGTTGTGCAGATTGCTCTTTTTGTCGGGAACCATCATGTAGTCGTGGGTGAAGAAACCGCCGCAGCGATAGGCAACGCGCTTGAAGTAGGCTCCGCGAGTTTGCGGCACGTATTGCACGCCGGCAGCAAATTTCCAGCGGTCGTCGAACGTGCAAGCGCTGCTGACGGTGTTACCTTTACTGTCTTTCAAACCGTCGTAGCGTGCTTTGCTCCATTGTTGGTAGGTGAAGTCGGTTTCGACGGTGAGTTTGTCTTTGAACGTATAGCTGACGCCGGCGCCGAACGAGTTAGGCTTGCTGTAGCCGCCGTTGAGTTTCGTGTAGGCGAGGGTGTCGGGGGCTTCGGTCGTCGACGATGATTGGTTGACGTCGTAGGAGATGCCCCAGGTTTTGCCGTGGAAGTCTTTCTCGGGCGAGTACGTAACGCCGAGGGTTACGCGGTGTTTTTGACGGAAGTTCATGGTGTATTGCGCGCCGAGGGTCATGTTCCAGTCGCGAATTTCCATGGTTTGCTCGAACAGAGCGCTTGCGCCGTCGGTTCCGTAGATGTATGAGTCGTTTTTGGTTGTGCCGAATTGGTAAGCGAAGTTAGCACCCAGGTTAAATCCTTTGAACAGGCGTCCGGCAACGCCGATGTAGAGTTCGTTGATGCCGCCTTCGCCGACAAAACTTGTTTCGCCGTTTTTGTCGCCGTTATTGTCGTTGATTTCGCCGCCGAACGAGTAGCCTACCGACGAATATGGCACAAGACCGATGCTACCGCCCATATATTTCGTGATGGGGAATTGCATGGTGAGGTAGTCGAGACCGCCGCCGAATGCTTTACCGGTCTTTTTCTCGCCGTTGACTGTCTCCGACGACTTCATCTGAGTGAGGTCGAGACCGATGTCCCAAAGGAGGGTAAGCGAGTCGATTCCGGCGTAGGATGCCGGGTTCATTACGTTGATTTGACGTCCGCCGGTCATTGCGATACCGACGCCGCCCATATTGCGTTGCATGCTTGTTGCGTAGTCGCCCAACACGCCGTGGCCGTAGCGCGAGTACGGCGATTGTTGGTTTTGTGCTGTCGTTGTTACGGCTATCAGGAGTGCTCCGAAAGCCAAAATCAGTTTCTTATATTTGTTCATTGTATCGTAATATACTGTTTAAACCTTTAGCCAAAATGTTAGTGTCGGCAACGCAGTCGATGTCGTTGCGAAGCCGATTGAATAGCAGACTGCCATCGCCGCCGGTAACGACCGTGAGCAGTTCGGCGTAGCCTGCCGACGTGAGTCTGCGGTGCAGGTCGGCGACCTCTGCCGCAGCGCCTGCCACTGCGGCGGAACGCATTGCCGTCTCGGTGGTTTTGCCAAACAGCGGGGTTTCGCCGTCGGGGTCGACCATCGGGAGGCGCGAAGTGTAGTCGTGCAGGGCGCGCAGCCGGCTGCGGATGCCAATCGAGATGTTTCCGCCGCAGAACGTGCCGCGGGCATCTACCAGGTCGAGCGTAATCGCCGTGCCGGCATCGACAACGAGCAGATTGCGTCCCGGGAAGGCATCGTGAGCGCCCACGGCGGAGGCTATTCGGTCGTTGCCCAAGCGGGCGCGGTCGTAGTCGACGGCAATTGGCAGCGGCAGTTGCTCGTTGAGGTGGTAGACGCGGCGAAAGTGCCTGCCGAGCAGGTCGAGCGCTTCGGCGTCGCCCTCGCCAACCGACGAGAAAATCGCGCGGTCGGCGTGACGTGCCGCCATCGCGACAATGTCGGCTGTCAACAAGTCGTAGCGCTCGCTTTCGACCGGCTCGGTGCCGACAAAGCGAGTCACTTTTACCATCGTGTTGCCTCTGTCAAATGCTACACTATTTTCCATTCTCGGCAAATTTACGAAATATCAAGCAATTATCAGCCTTTTTGGTCGCTAATTTCGCTATTTAATAGACATTCGGCGAAAAATTTCGCTTTATTTGTCGCTTTTACCGATTTTTTTCTCCTGTTCCTTTTTCTCGGCGTAGGGAATCATAAACGACGTGAAAAGCTGGAGAGCGGCGCCGGCGAGCAGAAAAGCGAGCCAGTTGCCGGGGTGGTACGGGTCGTCAATCATAAAGTAAGCCGACGCGAGGTAGGCAATCGCCGACCAGAATTCGATGTGCTGCAGACGGCGTACGCGAGTGGGCGTGTCGGGGTTGCGACGATATTCGAGGCGTTGAAGCAGCCGGACCACCACAGTGGCAACGGCGCCGACGCAGTAGACGATTCGCAGCCAGGGCGCGTTGATGTTGATGAGCGGTAGGAAAGCCGCAACGAGCAGTGCCAGCATCGCCACCGAGAGCGACAGATTGAGCACGGCGGGGTTTATTCGTCTTTGCTTTTTCATTTTTCTTTAGTTATGTATACGTCTTCGTTCGGCTTTTTCATGTGATATTCTTCGCGGACCACTTTTTCGACCATTTCGGGCGTGGAGTTGAGTGCGCGTAGCTTCTCACTGTAGATGGCAGCCGAGTCTTTGGCATTTTTGATTTTTATCTTCAGTTCGTTAGCTTGCCGCTTGTATTCGCTGGTTTGCATATAGTTGTAGTCGGAGAAGAAAGTCATATATGCACCGAAGCCGATAACTGTAACGAAACAGATGTGTATCTTGTTGATTTTCTTTATTTTATCTATAATTCCCATACTTTGAAGAAGTTTATTTGAGCAAATCGGGACGCAGACGGCGAGTACGCTCGAGCGCCATTTCGTGTTTCCATTCGTCGATTTTAGCCTGGTGCCCCGAGAGTAGGATGTCGGGCACACGCCAGCCGTTGTATTCAGCCGGGCGAGTGAAGACGGGGGGTGCGAGCAGATTGTCTTGGAACGAGTCGCTGAGAGCTGATTGTTCGTCGCCGATAGCGCCGGGGATTACGCGAACGATAGCGTCGGTGATGATAGCCGCGGGGAGTTCGCCGCCGGTGAGCACGTAGTCGCCGATGGTAATTTCGCGGGTCACGAAGTGCTCACGCACGCGGTAGTCGATACCCTTGTAGTGTCCGCAGAGGATAATCAGGTTTTCCGCCATCGAGAGCGTGTTCGCGGTTTTTTGGTTAAACTGCTCGCCGTCGGGGGTCACGAAAATCACCTCGTCGTAGTTGCGCTGCGCCTTCAATGCGCTGATACAGCGGTCGATAGGTTCTATTTGCATCACCATACCGGCTTCGCCGCCGAATGGATAGTCGTCGACGCGGCGATGCTTGTCGAGGGTGTAGTCGCGCAGGTCGTGAACTACGATTTCGACAAGGCCTTTGTTCTGAGCCCGTTTGAGAATCGAGCAGTTGAGAGGAGATTCGAGCATCTCCGGCAGTACGGTGATTATGTCTATTCGCATTGGCACAAAATTTCCGACAAAGTTACGAACCCTTGCGGCATTTTCCAAACGAATATAATGACTTTTGACATTTATTATAGCGGCAACGGTTGTAGTTTAATTAGTCAATAATTACCCAATGTCCGCCTTTTGCACCACCAATTCTTTCTATTCGATGCTCTGATTTTAGTTTCTCGATGTGATATTGAACTGTAGAAGAAGGTACATTTAGAATTTTTGTCAGTTCCTTTCTCGTTATATTTGGGTTGTCAGCAATTAAATTCAGTAGCTTTTCTCTTGTGTTTAACACTTTCTGACCTATTTTCTGACCTATTTTCTGACCTATAATAGGTCTGAAATAAGTAATGGTAGAAGTAGCGATATCACTTTCTATTTCAACCTTTTCGCCGGTAAGCGATTCCCATTTCTTTATGCGACCGATTCCGTATCCGGCGTTTTCAGCCAATCGTGCATAACGGAAGAACATTATAATGTTGGGATTACGAGGGATTGATTTGATTTTTTTGATGTTTCCGGTCAAAGCTACAGGAAATTGTCCCGGATTTTGGAACTCTATTTTGTCGTTGTAAATAGTTATAGAAGAGTGCATTGGGCCGAAATAGTCAGCGTGCGCCAGCATGTTTATCAATCCCTCTCTGAGGCTATATAGTTGAGAGTTGTCTTCGGGAGAAAAACCGTCCGGTCCCGGCAAAAACGGATTGTCGGCAAAAGAGCGTAGACGCTGTATAAGCATCATAAAGTATTCCCAAATGTTTTCTTGCTCCGGCATGCGATAGGTGTATCGTACTTCCGCATCATCGTAGGAAGTGCCGGGAATTTCTCGATAATCGATCCAAAAGTGTCTAAGATGTTTTGTTATTGATTTTCGATTGCCAAACATCAATAATCCTCCAAAAGTAAGCGCCCCGTTGTCGGATATGCCTATCCTTTCGCAAAAATCTTTAAATCCTAATGTGTTGAACTCCAATTCGGGATTAAAGTTTAGCAACCTGTGGCGATAAGTCTCAATTGAATTGGTATTTAAATCGTCTAATGAAGTTCCATGAACCACCATTTCCGATTTGCTGCCAAAAGTTTTTTTCTCTCAGCAATATGCCAATCTCAATGTCAGTAGCCCTTTGATCTCCGCTGCCGACTCGTATATATGTGTTAGACAGGTTGTTATTCATATATACCGGTTTGGAATCGCTCGGCGGAATATGTATTGCAAAAACTATTTTTCCATCAAAGTCAAAACTCTCTATTTTTGCCAAAATGGGGATATTAAATTTAGATGAAGAGCGCAAAGTAGAAGTTAAATCTTGCTCCATCTTTTCAGCATTGGGAACTCCGTTCACAATATATGTGGAGCCATTTTTATCGCGCATTTCTTTTACTCCAAGGATTATCCAACCACCTACTGTGTTGGAAAAAGCACTTACTGTTTCCCACATAGATTTTGGAAGACCTCCGGAGGCTTCTTTAACCTCGAAGTCGTCCCATTCTATATTGCTGAGTCTTTGAAACAGTTCTTCCTTTGTCATATCTGTTGTATTATATGCAAAGTTACGAACCCTCGCGGCATTTTCCAAACGAATATAATGACTTTTGACATTTATTATAGAGGAGAGAGGCGCCATCGGCGCAGTTAGGAGGTAAGAGGTAAGAGGTAAGAGGTAAGAGGCGCTGTCGCGCGTGTGATGGTATACAAAATAACGGGGTAGCCATTTAGTGACGGAACAGTATGAAATTATTATTTGTATCTATAGTATAATTTTTTGCCTAATAGCGTTAGACCGTATTTCTGATTAGGTGCATTAGGACTCGCAGGATTTTGCATCTCTATAAAACTGTCGGCAATAGCAGGCAAAAGATAGTTTTTTCGAAATGTGCTGCGAGATTTAAACTCTAATCGTTCCAGCAATTCTGCAGCAGATAGCCATTCTTCGCCGAGAATGTCAATGAGTCTCAAAATAGATGCAGAAACATTCTCAAACTCCACTTCTACTTCACTCCTACTTGAGTCTTGCTTCACTCCTACTTGAGTCCTTAAACCATCAATATTTCTTTTAAATATGACTTTTACGAAATTTCCGTTGTCCAAAATAATAGGAGCTGCAAGCCCGGCTTGAATACATTCGTCAAACATCATCGATAAACCTCTGCCCCAGCTCTCAATTAAGCCTCCAAGAAACATCACATTAGCAATGATTGGGTTTGGGGGTAATGATGTGTTCTCGTAATTGTGCTCTTCATTGTTTTTGAGGGTGTTTGGAGAAATGCTTTTCGGGAATCTCCCGGCATTTTCAATCTCTATACGGTCGTCGAAAATAGCAATACCAATTGTGCTAGCCTCCAAATGCCATGCTCTATGGCAAAGTGAATTGACCAGTGCTTCGCGCAAAGCATCGTATGGCACTTCGAGCTCATCTTTTCGAACTGTAAGCCGATGAGTTGTGCCCGACAATGATAAATGTTTGAAAAAGAATGACATTGCGGCATCTACTAACTCAAATATGTTTCCTTCAATACGTTGATTGTCGATAAACACTTTTTTGTCGATTCCCTTAAATCTGGCAAGACGCAATGCACATTGTGGAAAAGTATCTAATTCTTTGCCAAACAATATGGCAGCTGCGTTTTTTAGGATTCCATTATTGCTCAATTTTAATCTATTCAAGATAGATTCAATATTCTCAGACATGGCAGAGTGAACAAGTCTTCCACGGCGAATTGCACCTTGGACAAAATTGAGTATCTGATGTTCATCTAACATGTCTAATGTTAATGAGTGATTGGTCTTGCTTTCCCAATTGTATACAAGTCCATGTTGTTGCTCTCTAATCCGAATTTGCTTTTCGCGAGGCATTACACTTGTGACGCTATCATGTCGCTGATAAGCTTTTCCGTCCCATAAATATGGTTTGTCGTCGGCAACACCATCTGCAGAAAATACAATTAGATAATTGTCAGATTCAGGCAATTTAATATATTTTGGTTGTAAATCTATTGCCGGCTCAAATTTTCTTAGCGCTTCACCAATTTCTCTGGTCGTTTTGTCTGCAATCTGCTGACCAATTATTTTTCCTTTGTTTGATATGCCAAAGACTACGATACCACCATCTCCGTTTATCATTCCACACAGCGCTTCCATACCGCGATTGAGTTGCCCGGTAGTTTCCTTGAACTCAACATCGACACCCTCGAAATTGTATGTCAAACGCTTGATGTAATCAAATGAGATTTCTTCTTTTGTCATATTTTGTTGTGATATGTGCAAAGTTACGAACCCTTGCGGCATTTTCCAAACGATTATAATCACTTTTGACATTTATTATAGAGGTGAGAGGTAAGAGGTAAGAGATAAGAGGTAAGGGGCGGTTGTGGAGATACACGTTCTCGGATTGGCGCGAAAGTATCTCACATAGACGTTTTTATTGA
>JAQXVL010000128.1 GCA_029224905.1 Bacteroidales bacterium | reverse complement strand
GTGTTTGTCAGCGACGGCGCAAAGAGCGATACGGGCAACTTCGGCGACATCCTTGCGCAAGCCAACACCGTAGGCGTAACCGACCCGATTTATCCGGTCTACATCGACTCGAACGTCATGGGCGGACGCGCCGGAACGCTTGCCGCCGACGGGCATTGGTCGGACGTGTGCTATCTGCCTTGCACTGCCGACAACGGCTTCGCTCCGCAGATTCCCGACCGCCGACTCGACGTGGTCTATCTCTGCTATCCCAACAACCCGATGGGCACAACGCTTACGCGCAGTCAACTCGCCGAGTGGGTCGACTATGCGCTTGCCAACGACACGCTTTTGCTCTTCGACGCCGCCTACGAAGCGTTTATCACCGAGCCCGACGTGCCCCACAGCATCTACGAAATCGAAGGAGCACGCCGTTGCGCCGTAGAGTTTCGCAGTTATTCGAAGACGGCGGGCTTTACCGGAGTGCGTTGCGGATTTACGGTCGTGCCGAAAGACCTGACGGTAAAAGCCGCCGATGGCAGCCGCGTGGCGCTCAATGCCGTATGGAATCGCCGTCAGTGCACGAAGTTTAACGGCACAAGCTACATCACGCAGCGTGCCGCCGAGGCAATCTATACGCCCGAGGGTAAGGCTCAAGTGCGCGAAACCATCGACTACTATCTACGCAACGCATCGACGATGCTTGCCGGTTTGCGTGCCGTAGGACTCGAAGCCTATGGCGGCGTCAATTCGCCCTACATTTGGCTGAAAACGCCCGCCGGCGTTACGTCGTGGGAGTTTTTCGACAAGTTGCTCAACGAGGCTCACGTCGTGGGCACACCCGGCGCCGGATTCGGTCCCGCCGGCGAAGGCTATCTCCGCCTGACAGCTTTCGGAACCTACGAAGACTGCGTCGAGGCAATGGACCGAATAGCAAAAAATATTAAAAAGTAGTTGTCGTTATTGGTGTTTTTGGTATTTATATCTAACTTTGTCGCTGACGTCGAAAAATGCAGTCCGGCGTTGACAAAGTTAGATTTGAATTATCAGAAAAAATTAAATTTACGAAAGATGAAAAAATTAATCGTAGCCATTTTGGCTGTTGTAATTTGCTTGGGCGCATCCGTATCGATGGCTGCTCAAACTACAACCACAACATGTGAGAAAAAAGAATGTTGCAAGAAAGAAGCAACTTGCAAAAAGGACGCTACTTGCAAGAAGGACGGCGCATGCAAAAAGACTGAAGGCTGCTGCAAGAAAGACGCTGCATGCAAAAAGACTGAAGGCTGCTGCAAGAAGGACGGCGCATGCAAAAAGACTGAAGGCTGCTGCAAGAAAGACGCTACTTGCAAGAAAACTGAAGGCTGCTGCAAGAAAGACGCTACTTACAAGAAAACTGAAGGCTGCTGCAAGAAAGACGCTACTTGCAAGAAAACTGAAGGTTGCTGCAAGAAAGAAGCTACTTGCAAAAAGTAATAATTTTTTAAATGAACAGAAGGGACTGCCGGACCGGGTCGGGCGGTCTCTTTTTTTGTCGAAACAGGAAATTTAAATCCAAGAAATGGCAATTGTCAGTTTTTTTGCTTACTTTTGCGTATTATAAGCCTATATTTACTAAAGTTGAAAAAGCTATGCCTATCAATTGTATTGGAATCTTAACGTCGGGAGGCGACGCTCCCGGAATGAATGCGGCGATACGCGCCGTGACACGCTCTGCTATTTTTAGCGGTATACAAGTAAAAGGAATTTATCGTGGTTACCGAGGATTGTTGACTAATGAAATCGTTGAGTTTAAAACACAAAACGTGTCGAACATCATCCAAATGGGAGGCACGATACTCAAGACGGCGCGCTGTACGGAGTTTCGCACGGAAGAGGGCCGCAAGCAGGCATACGAGAATATGCGTGCTGCCGGCATTGATGCGTTGGTTGTAATCGGCGGTGACGGATCGCTGACAGGTGCACGTATCTTTGCTAACGAATTTAATATCCCCATCATCGGCTTGCCGGGAACTATCGACAACGACCTCTACGGCACGGATACGACCATCGGCTACGACACTGCCTTGAACACCATCATGGAGTGTGTCGACAAGATTCGCGACACGGCGACATCGCACGAGCGTCTCTTCTTTATCGAAGTTATGGGTCGCGACGCCGGCTTCTTGGCGCTCAACGGTGCAATCGCTGCCGGTGCCGAAGCGGCTATTATTCCCGAGATTTCTACCGAAGTCGACCAACTTGAACAACTCATCAACAACGGCTTCCGCAAGAGCAAAAACTCTTCGATTGTGCTCGTTGCCGAAAGCCCTGTGACGGGCGGTGCTATGGCGTTGGCTGAGCGCGTCAAGAACGAATATCCGCAATACGAAGTGCGTGTGTCGATTCTCGGACACCTCCAGCGCGGTGGTTCGCCGACGGCTCACGACCGTATCCTCGCTTCGCGTATGGGCGCTGCCGCTATCGACGCGTTGCTGGAAGACCAGCGCAACGTGATGATTGGCGTTGCCAACGACGAAATTGTCTATGTGCCTTTCACTAAGGCTATCAAGAAAGACAAGCCCATCAACCGCGAACTGCTCGACACGCTCCGCCGTTTGTCGATATAATGCCTCTGCGGTTTAGAAACTAACAAAAACCCCTGCCGACATCGCGTGTGGCAGGGGTTTGTTTTGTCGTATGTGCGTGGTTGATTATTTGCCGGCAGCGAATTTCTTTGCTTGTTCGGCAATGAGGTCGGCGTCTTCGAAATAGTTGATGCGCATGGCGCGGCGCACTTCGGCAAGCGTTTGAGCAGCCACTTCGCGAGCGGCTTCGCTACCGCGGCGCAACATGTCGAACACGGCGGGGATGTCTTGCTCAAAGGCGTGACGGCGTTCGCGAATCGGTGCGAGTTCTTCTTCGAGCACGTTGATGAGCAACTTTTTGACGGTGCCGTCGCCGAGACCTCCGCGAGTGTAGTGGTCCTTCATCTCTTGCAGGTTCTTATAGTCGGGGGCGTAGCGCTCGAAATGCTCGTCGCGCGCAAATGCGTCAAGGTAGATGAACGGGCAGTTGCCTTCGAGGTGTCCCGGGTCGCTGATGTTGAGATGCAGCGGGTCGGTGTACATGCTCTTTACTTTCTTAGCCACTTCTTTAGCCGTGTCGGAGAGGTAGATGCAGTTGCCGAGCGATTTGCTCATCTTCGCCTTACCGTCGGTGCCGGGTAGACGCAAGCAAGCGGCATTTTCGGGCAACAAAATTTCCGGCTCGACGAGCGTTTTGCCGTAGACGTTGTTGAAGCGGTTGACGATTTCGCGCGTCAACTCAATCATCGGCTCTTGGTCTTCGCCGACAGGCACGGTTGTAGCCTTAAAAGCAGTGATGTCGGAGGCTTGGCTGACCGGATAGCAGAAGAATCCGACGGGGATGCTTGCCTCGAAATTGCGCATCTTAATTTCGGTCTTAACGGTCGGGTTGCGTTGTACGCGCGACACGGTCACCAGGTTCATATAGTAGAACGCAAGTTCGGTAAGTTCGGGCACTTGCGACTGGATGAAGATGGTCGTTTTAGCCGGGTCGAGACCCACCGAAAGGTAGTCGAGGGCTACTTCGATGATGTTTTGACGAATCTTTTCGGGATTGTCAGCGTTGTCGGTAAGCGCTTGAGCGTCGGCAATCATGACGAAGATTTTGTCGTAGTTGCCGGAATTCTGCAGTTCAACTCTGCGTCGAAGCGAGCCGACGTAGTGTCCGAGGTGAAGTTTGCCGGTCGGGCGGTCTCCTGTAAGTATGATTTTTTCCATATTTTCTCGATATTTTTGCAAATGTACGCAAAAAGTATGGATTATGAAAGAAATAAAGGTGCATCAGAATTCAGGTTCTGCCATATCGGCAAGGCAGAGGTGCATATTCAGTCTCAGTGCGACCGGGCAGGCGAGCGAAGCACAAAGACCTAATAGTCAGCGAGATATGTGGCAAATGTAGGGTCGCGCCTCGGTGCGACCGGGCAGGCGAGCGAAGCGTCTATCGGATATCGTGGCTTCTCTCCACTCTTACCTCTTTCCTCTTACCTTTGTTTCGCACCCATACCCGGTCGCAGCAAGCCACCTGCGGATGTTGTCATCCGGCTATGATTACAGTGCGACGTGAATCCATCTGCCGTTGTCTTCCCAGAGGAGCTCGGTGTGAGGGAGTCGCTGCAGGATTGACAGCAGCATACGGTTGTCGCCGGTGCGAGTGTCGATGTCGGCGGCACGTCCTTGCAGGTGGTAGGAGTTGCGAGCACCGCCGACGGCTTTGTTCAGCTCGCGACAACGGTAGCCGCTGTTGACGTAGATTGGTCGTCCGAGCTGTTCGCGTGCCGGGTCGAGTACAAGGTTAACAAGATTTTTAAGGTTGCCGACACATTTTGCCGACGGGCGGTTCTCGATGCCGAGGCGCTGAGCCGTGGTCGACCGCGTGAGTTCTTCGATGGTAAAGTGTTTCATTGCTTTTCGATTATTTTGTTTATTATTTCTTTTACGGATTCGCTGTGCGAAAGCTTTTCGATAGCGTTAATGATTTCGGCGACGTCGTTTTGTCGCTTTTTGTTGGCGTTTTCGAAGATGCTTTTCACTTCGATGCAAGCCATACCGACAGAGCCGACGAGCGTAAAGAGCGGGATTGTGGGCAGGTCGTAGCCCTCGATGTTGCGTAGCAAGAGTACCGCCGTGATTTGCATAGCGTCGACTACGGTGAGCACGACGAGCAGGTTGTAATACGTTGCCGCCTTGTCGACGGTGCGTCGCAGGGCACTACTGCGAGTGCATTCGCCGCGACTGCGCGCTTTGCGTATTCCGCTGACCATATCGCCACCGATGGCAAGGAGTACCAGCAAGTATTCGATGCAGACGGTGATGGCAAGCCAGGTGACGCGCGTGGCTGTTTCCGGAGAAAAGTTGAGTGTTTCCATGGCATTTTTTTTGTCTGTTTTGGCCTGCATGAACAATGCAGGGCGGTTTTACGCTGCAAAGGTAGTACGCACGCAAGCCGCAGACGTGCGAAAACGACACAACGAGCTATTTGTTTCTTTGGTTGATGTAGTATTCGTCTTCTTCCTCCCTACGCTGCTCCTCGCGCTCCAGGTAGTCGTATTCGACGTCGTCGTCCGAAATGTCGTCAAAGTAGGTATAGGTATCTTCATCCGAGGCGTTATTATTCCTATTATTATAGTCTTTGTAGATGTCGTTGTAGTCGTCGCGCTTGTAGGAGTAAAAACATACTCCGACAATTACAATTATTAGAATAACCCAGAACATATGCCGTGTGTTTTGATTTGTTGCAAAGGTATATATTTCGTGCCGACATTCAAATAATTTGGATAAAAAAAGAAGCCTTGAATTTCTTCAAGACTTCTTGCGGTGCGGACGGGACTCGAACCCGCGACCCCATGCGTGACAGGCATG
>JAQXVL010000127.1 GCA_029224905.1 Bacteroidales bacterium | reverse complement strand
TCTTTAAGAAACTCGCCATCGCCGACAACTGCGGGCACATCGTCGACCAAATTTTTGCCGACTACCAAGCCTATGGCACGGCTACGCTCGTCTTCGGCGCCGTGCTCTTCACCATACAAATCTACACCGACTTCTCCGGCTACAGCGACATCGCTATCGGCGTTGCCAAGCTCTTCGGCATCCGACTCAGCCGCAACTTCGACAACCCCTACTTCGCCATCGACATACCGCAATTCTGGCGCCGCTGGCACATGTCGCTCATGTCGTGGTTTCGCGACTACCTCTACATCCCGTTGGGCGGAAACCGCCTCGGTGTGGCGCGTCAGGCAGTGAACGTCGGCATCGTTTTCTTGGTCAGCGGACTCTGGCACGGCGCAAACTGGACATTCGTCGCTTGGGGTGCCTACAACGCAATGCTGTTCATCCCCTACATCGTCACGCGCCACCGCACAAACAGTTCGACATTCGCGCGACGTCTCCTCTGCCGATTCGTCACATTCCTGCTCGTCGTGATTGGATTCACCATCTTCCGCTCCGACTCTATCGGCGACGCCGTCAACTACTTCGCCTGCATGTTCACCAACCCATGCCTGAGCATCAGCGACTTTTCGCTGACAATTTGCATCTACACAGCCGTGGCATTGCTCATCGAATGGATTGGGCGCAACGGCTCATACGCAATAGCCTTCGTCGCCGACATCAAGTCGTCGCTCTGGCGTTATGCCATCTACTACGCAATCTTGCTGACAATTCTGCAGAAAGCCAACGACACAACGCAATTCATTTATTTTCAGTTCTAAAGCATGAAGAGGTTTCTAAAGAAAATATTACTGTTCGTCAGCCCGGTTGTCGCCGTCGTGGGCATCTACATCATCTTAGACCCGTTTATGGTGGTCCACCACCACTCGCCGTTCTTCGAGCGCGAATGCTACGTCGGCATCAATCCCAACGTCGGCTACGTCAGCACGATGACCTACATCGAAAACCTCCCCGAACAAGACTACGACTCGTTTATCTTCGGCAACTCGCGAAGCGTGCACTTCCTCATCGACGACTGGCAGCCGCACATCGACCCCGACGCGCGCTGCTTCCACTTCAACGCCGACGGCGAGTCGCTCTACGGTATGCTCAAGAAAATCGAACTCATCGACAGTCTCGGCGGAAAACTCTCTAACGCGCTGCTCATCGTCGACAACACACTCCTCGGTAAGGCTAAAAACAACGAAGGTCACCTCTTCGCCATCCCGCCGGCACTCGAAGGCGGCCGCGGCAAGACGAAATTCCAATGGCAATACATCAAAGCATTCCTCACGCCGCGTTTTACAGTTGCCTACGCCGACTACGCAATCACCGGCAAAATCAAAAACTACATGCGTGCCGGATTCTTCGTTTCCGACGAATATATCACCTACGACTACCGCCGCAACGAGCTGAAAGAGACCGGTTTTGAGCGCGACATCGCCGCCGGTACATTCTACACGCCTACTCGAAAAGCCTACTTCACCGACTTCCCGGGCACTGTGGCAGAACCCGCCATCGGCGCTCATCAAGCGCAGATGCTCACCGAAATCGCAACACTGCTTCACAAGCATCATACACATTATAAAATAATAGTGTGCCCGATTTTCAACAAAATCAAGCTCAACCCGGCTGACTTGGCATTCCTGCAAGCCACGTTCGGCATCGACGCCGTCTACGACTTCTCCGGCATCAACAGCTACACCGCCGACTACCGCGGCTACTACGACGCCTACCACCCCCGCCCCGCAATCACACGACAAATCATAGACCAAGTCTACGCCGAATAACCGCGCCTCTCCATAAAAAAGACCGACACCCTAACGGGCATCGGCCTTATGTTATCTCAAGTCTATACTATTAAGCAAACAGCTTGTTGAATTCTTCTGCGCTGACTTCTTTCTCTTCGACGTCAGCGTTTTCGCGGATTACGCTGAAGATTTTGTCGTCGATAGCTTTGTCGGCAAGGCGACGGCGATATTCATCGTTCTTCAAGAAATCTTCCGCATAGCGGTCGACATACTCATCGGGAACGTTCGACATACCGTATTGAGCGAATTGCTGAACGGCAAGAATTTTAGCCTCGCGGAGGAGGTCGTCGTCTTCAACCTTGATGCCTTGTTGCTCAACAATCACCTCTTTGATGAGTTGCCAAGAAGCAGCCGGTTTCATGCGAGCATATTCTTCGTCGACGTTTTCTGCCGTAACTTTTTCATTAGTCTTAACGAGCCATTTTTTGAGGAATTCTTCAGGAAGTTCTACCTCGCCGACTGCCTTTACAAGAGCGTCTTGAGCGTCGATTGTGAAGCGGTAGTTGCTGTCGAGGCGAAGTTGTCCGGCAATCATCTTGCGAAGTTCGACGTCATACTCTTCTTCGTTGTGAACCTTGTCGGCACCAAACACCTCGTCGTAGAGCTCTTGATTCTTCTCAGCCAACTTGAGGACGATAATTTCTTTGATGGTAAATTCGAAATCGTTCTCCACGCCTTCAGCGGCTTCTTTCTCGATGTTGAGCATCGAAGCGATTTCAGTAGTTACGCCCTTAGCGGCTGCCTTGGGGTTGAACACCACCTTGTCGCCAACGGCTTTGCCAATAAATTTAGCCTTTTCGTCGGCATCGGCAACATATTCCATCGAGATGATAGTGTTGTCGTTAGCGATACCGCCTTCGAGAGCCTCACCGTTCGCGAGTTCGACAACCGAACCCTTAACGAGTGCCGTTTCGTCGACAGCGTCGCCCGGCTCTTGCTTGCCGTAACGGCGAAGAATCGACTTGTTGTGGCCGTCGACCATCTCGTCGCTTACGGCGATGGTGTAGAACGGAACTTTCAACGACTTGTCGAGCTTAACGTCGATTTCCGGTGCAAGACCGATTTCGAAACTGAAAGTATATTCTTTGGTATCGAAGCTAACTTCTTGCGACTCAGCGTTGAGCAACGGTTCGCCGAGAACTTTCAACTTATTGTCGCTGATATATTTGTAGAGCGCCTCAACCGTCTCACGATTTAACACGTCGGCAAGAACTTGTTTGCCGAACATTTTGCGAAGAATGCCTTCGGGCACCTTTCCCTGACGGAAACCGGGTATCTGGCGTTTTTGACCGATGGTTTTAAGGTCTTTCTTTACTTTATCCAAATAATCGTTTTCTTCAATCGACACTGTGATGATTCCGCTCACATTGCCGGTTTTCTCCATTGTTACGTTCATAAATCGTACTTTATTTATTCTTATTAATTACTTCAAATTTTACAAGGTGCAAAATTACAATTAAAAAAAGGGTCAGACAAATTTCACAACAATTATTTGTTGTTTTTTCACTAAAATGCAGCGAAATACTTTTATTTTCGCTCGCTTTGCCGTAACTTCGCATAATAAACAACAATATATCCGTATGAAACCCATCTTAGGACTCGTCGTGCCTTGCTACAACGAAGAAGCCGTGCTCAGCGACACGCTCAGTTCGCTCAAAGCCGTCGTTGCCGACTTGGTCGACCGACAACTTGTCGACCCCGCCAGCCGTATATACTGCGTCGACGACGGTAGCCGCGACGCTACGTGGCAAATCATCCAAGCAGAGTCGCTCGCTTCGGCGACTGTCTGCGGCGTCAAACTCGCCGGTAACGTCGGTCACCAAAACGCCCTGATGGCCGGTCTCACTACCGCCACAAACGACTGCGACATCATGATTTCTATCGACGCCGACCTGCAAGACGACGTCAACGTGATTGCCGACATGGTCAAAGCTTATCTCGACGGCGCCGACATCGTCTACGGCGTCCGCAAAAGCCGCGAGTCCGACTCGTTCTTCAAACGAAATTCAGCCCTGATGTTCTACAAGATGATGAACGCCCTGGGCACAAAAACCGTATACAACCACGCCGACTATCGACTGATGAGCCGCCGCGCCACCGAGAAACTTCTCGCCTTCCGCGAGCGCAACCTCTTCATCCGCGGCATCGTTCCAACCATCGGATTCCGCACCGCAACGGTCTACTACGACCGCCATCCGCGGCTTGCCGGAGAGTCGAAATATCCGCTCAAAAAGATGCTCAGCTTCGCCGTCGACGGCATCACTTCGTTCTCAATCCGCCCGATTCGCCTCATTTTCGCCACCGGCATCATCATGCTCATCGCCACGCTGTCGGTGTCGCTCTACGTGCTGCTCGCCTACTTCCACGGCAACGTCATCCCCGGCTGGACGTCGCTGATGCTTTCGCTTTGGTTTATCGGCTCGCTCGTACTCATCTCGCTTGGAATCATCGGCGAATACATCGGCAAAATTTATATCGAAGTGAAAGACCGCCCGCGGTTCTTCATCGAAAAAACCATTATTCAACAAAAAGAAACCACCTTATAATGACAAACTTAGGATACGTCAGAGTTGCCGCCGCAGTGCCCCCCGTGCGCGTTGCCGACTGCGGGTTCAACAGCAGTATAATCATCGATATGTTCGCCGAAGCCGCTAAAAAAGGCGTCGAAATCATCGTTTTCCCCGAACTTTGCGTCACCGGCTACACCTGCGGCGACCTTTTCGAGCAATCACTCCTGCTCGAAAGCGCCGACCACGCCATTGCCGACATCCTCTCTAAAACAGCCGACGCCGACACCATTGGCATCATCGGCGCACCGTTGCGTCACAAAGGATCGATTGTCAATGCAGCCATCGTGTTCTGCCACGGACGTATCGTCGGCGTTGTTCCCAAGACGTATCTTCCTAATTATAAAGAATTTTACGAAAAGCGCTGGTTCATCTCCGCACTGCAACTGCGTCCCGACGAAACAATCGAAGTTGCCGGACAAACCGCACCGATGCGCACCGACATCATCTTCGACATCGCACGTGCTCGCTTTGCCGTCGAAATTTGCGAAGACCTCTGGGCTCCCATACCGCCCAGCAGCCGACACACCGTCAACGGCGCCGAAATCGTCTTTAACCTTTCCGCCGACAACGAGTGCGTCGGCAAGCACGACTACTTGCTCGAACTCATTCGCCAGCAGTCGGCACGATGCCTCGCCGCCTACGTTTTCTCGTCGTGCGGCTACGGCGAATCGACAACCGACTTGGTGTTCGGCGGCAACGGAATCGTCTGCGAAACAGGCACACAACTCGCCCACAGCAATCGATTCAGCCTCGACAGGCAACTTACCGTCTGCGACATCGACATCGATAAAATCAACAACGACCGCCGCATCAACACAACTTTCGCCGAAAGCCGCGGCGTGCACGCCGACAACTACCTCTTCGTGCAAATCGACTCGCCGGCACCGATGCGCACCGACATTATGCACCCCATCGACCGCACCCCGTTCGTACCCTGCGGCAAAGCCCTCGATGATCGCTGCCACGAGATTTTCAACATACAAACATTAGGGCTGGCTCGACGAGTTCAACACGCCAAATGCCAATCCCTCGTTGTCGGCATTTCCGGTGGACTCGACTCTACACTCGCTCTAATTATAGCCGTAAAAACCTGCGACCTGCTAAAACTCGACAGAACATCGATTATCGGCGTTACTATGCCCGGATTCGGAACTACCGACCGCACCTATAACAACGCTATCAAACTGATGCAACTTCTCGGCGTAACAATCCGCGAGATAAACATCGCCGAGGCTTGCCGACAGCACTTCAAAGACATCAACCACAACCCCGACGTCCACGACGTTACCTACGAAAACTCCCAGGCGCGCGAACGTACGCAAATCCTTATGGATATAGCCAATCAAACCGGCGGCATCGTTGTCGGCACAGGCGACCTCTCCGAACTCGCTCTCGGTTGGGCTACCTACAACGGCGACCACATGTCGATGTATGGCGTCAACGCTTCCGTGCCCAAAACGCTCGTTCGTCACCTCGTGGAATGGTACGCTAAAGGCGACACCGACACTCGCGACATTCTTCTCGACATACTCGACACTCCGATTAGCCCCGAACTAATTCCCGCCGACGACAAAGGAAACATCGCGCAACGAACCGAAGACCTCGTCGGACCTTACGAGCTCCACGACTTCTTCCTCTACAACTTCTTGCGCAACGGCTACTCACCGCGCAAAATATATGCACTCGCCAAAGTGGCGTTCGCCGACACTTACCCCTCACACATTATTTACCAATGGCTCTCAACGTTCATCCGTCGATTCTTCAACCAGCAGTTTAAGCGGTCTTGCCTGCCCGACGGTCCGAAAGTCGGACTCAGCCTATCGCCACGCGGCGACTGGCGTATGCCCTCCGACGCCGTTGCTCACCTTTGGCTCAACGACTTCGATATCCAATAACCGGTATGCTCAAGTTTATCGCAATTCTGCTCCTGGGCATCGCTACGGGCTACCTCGTGCGCCGACGCAACATCCGCAACGTCTGCTCGCGCGCCACACTCGTTGCCATCTGCGCACTGCTGCTAATCATCGGCTTTGCCGCCGGCGCAAATCCCGACATCACGGGCGCACTGACACGCCTCGGCGGCGAAGCGTTGCTCATCGGCGGCGCAGCCACTCTCGGCAGCGTCGTCTGCGCCGCCATTGTCTACCGTTTATTCTTCCGTCGACAATGAAAACTTCGCTGATAATTGTTGGATGCTTCGTCGTCGGCATGCTCTTGCCAACTCTGCTACAAGACGCATCGGCTCTGCTACCGCTATCGACGATGGCATCGGAATACGTGCTCTACGCACTCATGTTTCTCGTTGGCATCGGCATTGGCTCCGACCCCGAATTGCCAAACATCCTGCGCACGTTTTCGCCGCGCATACTCGTCGTGCCGGCAGCAACAATCGTCGGCACACTCTCTTTTAGCGCATTAGTCGCACTCTTGCTGCCGCATCGCGCGCTCGCCGACTGCCTCGCCATCGGCAGCGGAATGGGCTACT
>JAQXVL010000126.1 GCA_029224905.1 Bacteroidales bacterium | reverse complement strand
CGGTCGACGCGACTCGACGTCGATTGACATTCCTAAGAAAGTATTCACCAACGACACACAATCCGCGCCCTCCTGTTCTACCGCGAGTGCTATATCAGCAATATTCGTCACATTCGGCGACAGTTTAACTATCAACGTCTTACCATAGACATCACGAACTGCTCTTACCACTTGCGATGCGCCTTCGGTCGTTGTGCCGAAAGCCATACCGCCCTGCTTGACATTCGGGCACGAAATGTTCAACTCGATCGCTTTAATGCCATCGATTTCGTTGAGAATCTCGCAAACGGCAACATAGTCTTCAACCTTTGCACCCGAGACGTTTACTATTATCTCAGTGTCGAGGTGCTTGATGCGCGGATAAATCGTATTGACGAAATATTTTACTCCTTTATTTTGCAACCCCACAGCGTTAAGCATTCCCGACGGTGTTTCGACCATACGCGGATACGGATTGCCCTCACGATGATTGATGGTAGTACCTTTAACGATGATTGCTCCCAATCGATTCAAATCGATAAAATCGGCATATTCTTCACCATAACCGAACGTTCCGGACGCTGTCATCACCGGATTCTTCAGCGATAGTTTGCCTATGTTTACTTTTAAATCTCCCATTTCAAATTCTTTATATTAAACACCGGGCCCTCTGTGCAAACACACACATTTCCTTTGTCGGTATCTTCGACGCAGCAAAGACAAGCGCCGATGCCGCATGCCATGCGGTTTTCGAGCGACACCTCGCATTCGATATTGTTTTTTGCCGCATAGCGTGCCACGGCTTTCATCATTGGCATCGGACCGCAACAATAAATCACATCCCAATTGTTGGACAATGCCGAATTTTGCGTCACAAGCCCCTTTTCGCCGCAAGAACCATCGTCGGTCGACACAAATACTTGAGATGCAACCGTTTTTAGAATGTCAAGTTCCAACAGACCGGACTCCGTGCGTGCGCCAATGAGATAATTGACGTCAAAACCTTTGTCGGCAAGGGCGCTTCCCAAATAATACAGAGGAGCAATTCCGACACCGCCGCCAATGAGGAGCAAACGCTTATGTTCTTTCGGCATCGTAAATCCGTGGCCCAACGGTAAAATTACATTTAGGCTCGACGAAACTTCCGCTTGAGCTAAGTGCTGCGAGCCCGCTCCGGCTTTGCGAACAAGAAGCCACAGTTCATTCGCGCCATAGTCGACGAAATTCACCGAAATCGGACGACGAAGAAAGGTTGTCTTAGAATCGGCAATTTCAACCTGAACGAATTGTCCCGGGTGGATATCACCAAGTCTGCTTCCATCCGCAGGCGTGAGCGTCAGCAAGTTGCAATCTTCGCCCATCGGTCGGTTGCCGGTCACTTTGAATATTGTTATTGTCTTCATATCTACATATTGTTTTTACGACAATGGCGTCGCCGGTGCAATCCCCGACAACGCCATTGCGTAATCTAATCGTCCAATTTATGAATAATAATGCCTGAGCGAAGTTTGGGTTCAAACCAAGTGGTCTTCGGCGGCATAATGTTTCCGCTATCGGCAATGTCGATGATTTGCTGCATCGTGACGGGATAAAGTGCCAATGCCATACGCATTTCGCCGCTATCGACTCTGCGTTTGAGTTCGCCGAGACCTCTAAGTCCGCCAACAAAGTCGATTCGCTTGTCGCTTCGTAAATCCGTAATTCCGAGGATATCTCTCAGAATCAGGTCGGACGAAATAGTCACGTCGAGAACGCCTATCGGATCGGCATCGTTGTAAGTTCCCGGCTTGGCAGTCAACGAATACCATTGACCGTCAACATAAAGCGAAAACTCGTGCAAGCGTCCCGGCTTGAAGATTTCCGCACCCTTCAACTCAACGACGAAATTTTCTTCAAGTCGGCTGAGAAATTCGTCGGTAGTCAAGCCGTTCAGGTCTTTCACCACGCGGTTGTAGTCCATCACCTTCAGGTGTGATGCAGGGAAACAAACTGCCAAGAAATAGTTGTATTCCTCCGCTCCCGTGTGGTTTGGATTGTTCTTTGCCATCTCGGCGCCAACTAATGCTGCAGCAGCGCTGCGATGGTGGCCGTCGGCAATATACAGATTCGGGATGTCGGCAAAGAGCGATGTTATTTTTGCTATTGTCTCGTCGGAATCGATAACCCAGAATGTGTGACCGAAACCGTCATCTGCCACGAAGTCGTAGGTCGGAGTTTTTGCGGTCTCCTGCTTGAGAATTTGTTC
>JAQXVL010000125.1 GCA_029224905.1 Bacteroidales bacterium | reverse complement strand
CCTTGAAGCATGCGCTGCGCATCGACAGGCGCTTCTCGGAGGTGAGGAATTGCACTCGGTAGACAATGTCGTCGGGCGAAATGGTCGGCGCTTTCTTTTGTTCGGCGGGCTTTTTCGCTGCTGCCGACACTTTGTCGGATTTTTTCGACGTCCGGGCGAGCGTATCGGCATAGCGAGCGTTGGCGGCATAATAGTCGGCAAACGCATCGTAGATGGCTTGTGCGAGTTGCTGCTGACCGTCGTCGCTTGTCAGATAGTCTTCCTGGTCGGGATTGCAGATATAGTCGAGTTCGACGAGCACTGCGGGCATCGACGTCTTTGCCAGCACGAGGAAACCGGCTTGACGCACGCCGTTGTCTTTGCGTCCGGCATCGGCAAAGCGGTGTTGAATCTTCGTTGCGAGGTCGATACTGCGGTCGACGTGGCGGTTTTGGTTGAGTTCGAAGATGATGTACGACTCCGTCGAATTCGGGTCGAAATCTTGATAGGTCATCTTGTAGCCGTCTTCGAGCGAAATCACGGAGTTTTCGCGCTTAGCCACCTCAAAGTTGTCGTCGGTGCGGTGCAATCCGAGGGTATAGGTCGACGAGCCGCTTATGCGCGTGCGTGCCTTATTTTTCTTGTCGATAGAGTTTGTGTGAATCGAAATAAACAGATTACCGTGCGCACGATTGGCGATGTTGGCGCGCTCTTGGAGGGAGACGAATTTGTCGGTGCTGCGCGTGTATACGACCTTGACATTGTCGAAATTTTTCTCAACGAGCTTACCCAGTCGAAGCGCAACATTCAGATTGATAGTCTTTTCGTTGGCTGTAACGCCCAAAGCGCCGTAGTCTTTTCCGCCGTGACCGGCATCGACAACGAGCACGAATTTGTCGCTTTGAGCATACGCTGCGGCGTCGGCAAGCACCAAAGCAGCCACAACGAAAAGAATTATATGTAGAATTCGCCTATTCATTTGTGCAAAATTAGTGCAAATCGAGCGGAAAAGCAAATCGAAGACGATAGTGTTCGATTTTGATTTTCCCGAGATGAAGCCTAATTTATCCAAAATTAGTGCAAATCGAGCGGAAAAGCAACTATAAAGGAAATTTTATTTGTACATTTGTACCGCTAAACATCCTAATACGACAGAAATAAACCTATTATGTTATTAAAAAAACTACCGACAATCGCCCTGATTTTTCTGCTCGGGGCAACCTTAAATTCCTGCCAACACACAAAATGTCAGCCGGTTAGCATCGAACGCTTCGACCGCGACATCCCCCGTTTCGCTCAACTCGACTCCACCGAACGCCGACAGTTTGTCGACCGATACGAGCCGGTAATCGACTTGTATCTCAATATGGTCGACACGATTTCGGACCAATATGCCATTTTGGAGAATTTTGCGAACCGTAACTCCACAATTTTTTTCACACCCGAAGTCGAAAAGCAGTACGCCGACGTGAGCGACTTGGAGGCAACATTAGGTTGCGAGGCAACGGCACTAAGCGAAAAGAGCGAAATCGCATTTCCTCGAATTTTCTCAGCAATTATTCCATACAATCAGTCAATCCTCGTCGACGACAGTACGCTAATCATCGGCTTTAACCACTACCTGGGCAGCGACTACGAGGCGTACGAGTCGTTTCCGGAATATCGTAGAGCATTCAAGACGCGCGCCAAGATTGCCTACGACGTATGCGAAGCCATTCTCAAAAGCCACTATCCATACAAAGCAATCGCCAACACGTTGCTCGAGCGAATGGTCTACGAGGGCGTTGTTGCCGCAGCCGCACGCGAGATTGTGCCGAACTTCGACGAGGCTACCTATTTCTCCATCACGCCGGAGAAATACCAATGGTGCACCGACAACGAAAGCAAGCTGTGGGCGCAACTGCTCATCGACGACGACCTCTACAGCACCGACGAGATGACCAAGACTCGCTATCTCGAGCCTGCGCCGTGCACAACGGCTTTTACCAACGCTTCGCCGGGCATGGCTTGTCGCTGGATTGGGCTAAAAATTGTTGAACGATATCTCAAAGCGGTCGACGATAGTCCGTTCGAAATGCTCAACGACGCAGACTATCAAGACAGCCAAAACATACTTATAAAATCACAATATGATGGCAAATAGGACAAAAAAATACGGACTTGTGGGCTATCCCCTGGGACACTCGTTCTCGAAAGACTTCTTCGCACGCAAGTTTGCCGCAGAAGGCATCGACGCCGAGTATGTCAACTTCGAAATCGACAACATTTCGCGAATCGTCGAAGTGCTTGCCGACGGCGTCGACGGTCTAAACGTGACAATCCCCTACAAGCAGCAAATCATGCCCTACCTCGACCGCATCGACTCTGCCGCCCAACGCATCGGCGCTGTCAACGTGGTGAAGATTGAGCGCTCAACCGACGGCAAATGCAGCACCTGCGGCTACAACTCCGACATCGTCGGCTTCACAGAATCGATACGCCCGATGCTCGACAGCCGACACCGTCGCGCACTGATTCTCGGCACCGGCGGCGCTTCGAAAGCCGTGCGTTGCGGACTCGAAGACCTGGGCGTGGAAAGCACCTACGTGTCGCGCCGCGCCGCCGACGGTATGCTGACATATGCCGACCTGACAGAGGAGGTGTTCAAGCAATATCAAGTGATTGTCAACACTACGCCGCTGGGAATGTATCCCCATGTCGACACGCTGCCCGACATCCCCTATTCGCTGCTGACGCCCGACTATGTGTGCTTCGACCTTGTCTACAATCCCGAAACGACGCGTTTTCTGCACGAAGCAGCCCTCCGCGGAGTCGCTACCCGCAACGGCATGGAAATGCTCGTCCTACAAGCACTCGAATCCTGGCGCATTTGGAATATGTAAATCTATATGTTGCGCTCGCTTAACCGCCATCCGTTTGTCGGCATCGCCGTATGCTTTGCGCTCGGAATCGTCATGGCAAACCATGGCGCAGGGCTGATTGCGGCGGCTGTTTTGGCGGTTATCGGCACGGGGCTATGCCTGACACCGAGGTTTGCAAGCGCACCGCTCCGGCGCTATCGGCTGACCGCACTCTATCGCCCGGGCTATGCGCTGCTCTTCGTTGCCGCCGGCATCGGTTGTTTCGTTGCAAACAGTCCGAACACAGTAGACCCGAAACACTTCGACCGCGGCACGGTTTACACCTTCGTCGCCCGGACGGTTACCCACGGAAATGCCACGACTACCGTCGACGCCGACGCAACCATCGAAGGACATAGCCATCGGCTGATTGTCGACCTGCAAGGCTCCGACTATCGGATACGCACCGGCGACAGCATTGTCGGCTACGGCAGACTGCAGCCCATTGCGCCACCCACGCTACCCTACTGCTTCGACCGTGCAAAATACCTCAAAAACAAAGGCATTCTCTATCGGCTCTACGTAGAGCGCAACCGTTATACCATCGTCGGACGTCAAAGCGGCATCCGCCCGACTGCTGACGACTTCCGCCGAGCCACAGTCGACGCAGTCTACCGGACACGGTTCGACGACAAAACGGCAAACTTTCTAATCACGATTCTCACCGGCGACAAATTCTACATCGACGACGACACGCGCCTCGCCTTTTCGCGAGCAGGCATAGCCCACGTGCTCGCCGTGAGCGGACTGCACATCGCAATTCTGTCGATGCTCGTGGCATGGGTTCTCGGTACGCTCGACCGGCTGAAATTGCGCCGACTGCGACTCGTGCTGACGCTCGCCGCGGTTTGGTGGTTTACCTTCGCAACCGGACTGTCGCCGTCTGCCGTCCGCGCCGCCGTGATGTCGTCGTTTATGATAGTCTCTATTTTGGCGCTGCGCAAGCATAGCATCGTCAACGCACTGTTTGCCGCCGCGTTTTTCACCTTGTTGGTCAACCCTACATCGCTATTCGACGCGGGATTTCAACTCAGTTACGCATCCGTACTGGGCATTATCATGTTTGCCAACGCATTCCGTCCCAACGACACAAAAACGCTAAAAGCGCGCATTATCGGCTTGATTGCCACATCGTTAGCCGCACAACTCGGCACGGCAATTCTCACCATCTACTACTTCCACACGTTTCCGCTCGCATTCCTGGCAGCCAACGTCGTCGTAGTTCCGCTTCTTCCGATTTTCATCACCATAGGCACTCTGACCACGCTTCTTGCCGCCGTAGGCTTGCGCGTCGGCATTTTCGTCAAGGCAACCGACTTGCTCTACGCGGGGTTCGACCGACTGTCGCAAGCACTTGCCGACGTTGGCAGCCTGAGTGTCGGCGGACTATACATCCCGACATCGGCAGCCTTATGCCTCGGTGGCGCAATTCTCTGCATTGGGCTATGGCTCAACAATCGCCGCTACTACCGCCTACTGTGGGCGACATCGGCTATGGTGGTCGGCAGCGTAATAGCATGGGCGGTCGAAAACTCAACAACGCCATCCAACGGCGAATACATCGCGAACGGCTACAATTCAACCGTCGTTGCAATTCATCGCGGCAACACATTATACTTGGCAGACTCGGCAGCCGACTCCGCCGAAATTGAAAATTTCTTAACCTACTCGCAGGAATTCGTCAATCGCATGCACATCACGCAAACGCATTGGCTGACGACAGACACCGTGGTCGGCAACTTACACTACCGGCATCCTTATATCGTCGACAATCGAACGAGTTTCGTCTTTGCCGAAGGAAACATTGCCAGGCGGCTGCAGCGACCCGACAAACGCATCCGAATCGGCACAGTCATCATCACCAAACACTACTACGGCACGCTCAGCGACTTGCGCAACTACTACGACGCCAAACGCATCGTGCTTGCCAACGAGGTCTACGACGACAAGCGCAACGAATTGCTGACGGAAGCCCGAAAGACAGGCATCCGCTTGGTCGACATCGCCGCCGGCGACATCCCGTAGCCCGACCGCTATTCGACACGTCCGGAGGCTATATATGTACGTACAAAGTAGGGATTTTCGAGACTGCTCACCGTAACGCCCTTGCTCGACGAGGCGTGGATGAATCGGTCGTTTTTCAGGTAAATGCCGACATGCGAAATGCGGTGTTTGTCTTTCCCGGTGGCAAAAAATACCAAATCGCCTTCGCGCAACTTCTTTCGCGCAATTTCCCGGCAGTTTTTCTCGTAGATTTTTGCCGAGCTACGCTGCAACTTTTTATTATAGACCTTTTGATAGACTTGGCAGACCAAGCCCGAGCAGTCGACGCCGCGACGGTCATTGCCCGCATACTTGTAAGGCACGCCCAGCCACGTAGCCAGTTCGCCATAGAGAGCAGTGTTGTCGTCGCGCGTCACCGAGAATCCGAATCGGCGAGTCAGTTCGGCATTTTCGCGCTTGACGGAAATGGTTGTACCGCTATCCTTATCGTGACCACTGTCCGGTTTGGAAGAGCGACAGCCGGTAAACATCATCGCTGTCAAAGCAACGACAATGCCAACAAACACGGTGCGAGGTCTGAGCATTTGCATAAACAAAAAAAATAAAAAAAGGGCTACACGCGAGTTAACTATTATACAACGAGTGCAGCCCTGTTATACGATTAAGAGGTTATTCTTCGGTTTTTTCAGTTTCTTCCTCAGTCTTTTCGGGAGCGACAAATTCGGTAATGCCGGCACCTAAAAGGAGGTTATACCACGAAATGACGCGCTTGATGTCGGCGGCATAGACGCGGTCTTCGTCGTAGTTGGGAAGCACCTGTGCAAAAAATTCGCGCAATTGAGCCTCTGTTTTGTAGAGCGATGCGTCGATAGCCTTGCCTTCTTCTTTGTCGTATACTTTTTGGAACACTTCGCCGAGAGGCACTTCTTCAGAGTCGGTATACATAGCGATGTCGCCGAGCGAAACAATTTTGTCGCGCGCATAAGCAGGCTGACGGTTCTTCGTGGCAAGCGCCTCGACTATTAACATATTCTTTCCTTGTGATATCAGTTTGAACAAACCCGGCTTTCCGGAGATTGACAAAATAGTTTTCAACATAGTTTTCTCTTTTTTTATTAAACAAAAGTCAAAATTAGTGCAAATCGAGCGAAAAACAAAGCGAAAACGCAAGTTTTCAGATTTGTTTTTCCGAGATGCAGCCTAATTTATCAAAAATTAGTGCAAATCGAGCGAAAAAGCAAATTTTTGTACGCCAAAGGCGTAGATGAAAGAGGAAAGATTAAAGATTAAAGAAGTTTTCGCGCATCACGGCAGAGATTGCGTCAAAAGACTTCTTTAATCTTTAATCTCTAATCATTAATCCTCGGCGAAGCCGTATTATCGTTTCACTTTCTTCGCTTTCAGGTTGATACCGTCGCGGATGAGCAGCGCATCGATTGTCGGTTCGCTACCGCGGAAGCGCTTGTAGAGCGTCATCGGAGCCTCCGTACCGCCGCGGCTAAGCACGTTGTTGCGCCACGATTCAGCAGTTTTGCTGTCGAAGATGCCGTTCTGTTTGAACTGTTGGAAAGCATCGGCTTCGATAACTTCAGCCCATTTGTAACTATAGTATCCGGCAGCGTAACCACCCGAGAAGATGTGAGTGAATTGCGGCGACGTCATACAACCTTCGACCGGCTCGAACACGCGAACTTTGGATGTAACATTTGCTTCAAACGCCGGCACATCGGCTACGGGCGCCTTAATAGTGTGCCAGCCCATGTCGAGATAGCCGAAGTAGAGTTGACGCATGCAAGCGTAAGCTGCGCCGAACTGTGCCGAACGGATAATCTTTTCGACAAGTTCGTCGGGAATCGGTTCGCCGGTAAGGTAGTTGCGAGCGAACGTGTCGAGATATTCTTTCTCGGTGAGATAGTTTTCGTTGAATTGCGAAGGCACCTCAACGAAGTCGCGATAGACGTTCGTGCCCGACAGCGACGAATATTTAGTATCGGCGAGCAGCGAGTGCAAGCCGTGACCGAACTCGTGGAGGAAGGTGTTTACCTCGCTGAAAGTCAACAGCGACGGGCAGTCTTCCGTCGGCTTGGTGAAGTTCATCGTCAAGGTCACGTGAGGATATTGCTTAACGCCGTCGACGATTTCTTCGGGACGGAATTCGGTCATCCAAGCGCCGTTGCGTTTAGTGTCGCGCGGGAAGAAGTCGGTATAGATAACACCGACAAACTTGCCGTCGGCATCAGTAACGTCGAACGCCTTAACGTCGGGATGATAAACCGAGATATCTTGATTTTCGGTGAAGTGCAAGCCATAGAGGCGAGTAGCAAGACCGAACACGCCCTTGATTACGTTGTTGAGTTCGAAATACGGGCGAAGTTCTTCGTCGTTGAACGAGTATTTCTCGTTTTTGAGTTTATTAGCGTAGTAAGAATAGTTCCAAGGCAAGATTTCCACCTTGTGACCTTCGAGCTTCGAAGCGTAGTCGGCAATTTCCTTGAGTTCCTTTTTGCAAACGGGCGCATAGGCATTGCGCAAGCGGTCGAGAAGGTCGTAGACGTTAGCGGGCGTTTCCGCCATAGTCTGTTCGAGCGAATATTGCGCATAAGTTTCGAATCCGAGGAGGTTGGCAATGCGGAGGCGCACTTCGGCGATGCGAGCGAGGATTTTTGTGTTGTCGTACTCACCTGACGTACAACGCGAGTTGTAGGCTTGATAGAGTTGACGGCGCAAATCGTCGCGGTCGGAATATTTCATAAACGGCGCATACGAGGGGTATTGAAGAGTGATGAGATATTCGCCTTCTCTACCTTTCTGCTTGGCGGCGAGGGCAGCCGCAGCCACTTGGCTTTCGGGAAGACCTTTGAGGTCGTCGGCAGTGAGCCACATCTCGTAAGCAGCAGTTGCTTTTACGGTGTTTTGCTCGAAGTTGAGCGACAGTTGCGACAGTTCGGCGCAGAGCGCTTTATACTCGGCACGGTCCTTGCCTTCGAGGTTAGCGCCGTTGCGAGCAAACGAGTCGTAAGTGCGCTTCAAGAGCATTTGGTCTTCGGTGTCGAGTTGCTCGAGGTCGCGATGCTCGTAGACGTATTTCACGCGTTCCCAGAGGGCTTCGTTGAGCGAAATGTCGGTCGAATAGTCGGACAATTTCGGCGAAATCGCCATCGAGATTTCGTTCATTTTGTCGTCGCCGTCAGCCGACAACAACGGATAGAACGTGTTGAGCACACGGTCGAGCAGAGCGCCTGAGCGCTCCAAGGCAACGATGGTGTTGTCGAACGTCGGCTTGCTACGTTGCTTGACGATTGCGTCGATTTCCTGTCGACCTAATTTAATACCGCTGTCGACGGCTTCTTCGTAGTACGAAATGTCGATGCGGTCGAAGGGCACAACATTGTGCGTGGTTTTGAATTCGCTAAGGAATATGTTCTCTGCGTTACTCATAGTCGGGGTTACCAATAGAATTGGTAATGCAAATTTGATTATTTTATTCATTTGTTGATATTTAGAGCCACAAATTTACGGCATTTTGTTAAAACTCAACGTATATATGCTTGTTTTTTAATACTTTTTATATTAATCTACATATTCTCGAAGTCGTTATCATTGAATCGAGAACGTTCGACGATAAACGTCAGCAGGTCGGCATCGGCACCTGCCGCCACCAGCATATCGCGGTCGAGTGTCATCGTTTTCTGCAAAAAAGCCGTGTTGCTCTTTCGCGCGGCAGTGATGTAGTCGTCGGTAGCCGCTTTGACGTCACCGGAGAGCAGACGAGCGTGCCCGCGGTTGACATAGTCAATCGACACATTTTCGCCGGGTTCTGCCGAAGCGATTACCTTATTATAATAGTCGATGCTCTGCTCATAGTTGGCGGCACGCAACGAGCACCAAGCTATCGGACGCAACGACTTTGCACCCTTCGGCGACAAATAGTTGACCTTGAAATAGCATTTCAGCGCTTCGTTGAAGTCGCCGGTTTCCATCAGGCAGTTGCCTATCATATTGATTGTCGAGGCATTATCGGGCTGAAGTCGGTCTACTTTGCGATAGACCGTCAACGCCGCGGCATGGTTGCCCAAAAGGCGATAGCAGAATGCCAAATGGCGCAACGTCCATACGTTGTCGGAATTGACAAGTTCCGCCTTGTCGTAACTCTTGATGGCTTGCTCATACGAGCCCAGACGTTCGAGGCAGTAGCCCTCTTTCTGATAGAGCGTTGCCGCGGTTTGCTCGTTGTGGTCGAGACTCTCGAACACCTCCAACGCCTTGCCGTATTCCTCAATCTCGAAATAAATTTCGCCGACCAAGCGAAGGGTTTCCGCGTCGGCAATATTGTTGCAAAGCACGCACAAATCGCTCCATCGCGTATCGAAATCGAACGGATTGACCATCGTCAGATGAGTGCGACGAACGTAAATGTCGAAAAAGCGGTAATAGTTTTGCAACAGCAGCCTAATCATCATTCGGCGGTCTCGCTTGCGCGAGGCTAATGCACCGTCGACCGACTCGCCGAACTGCTGCGCTTGCGCCGACATCGACTGCATCATCAACGACCGCTTATCGTCGGGAAGTGTGGCTATCGACAGCATAAACGAATAGATATCGCTGTCGCAGAATGCCCCCGACACCGTGATAACATCCATCATCGATGACAAATTGTCGGATGCCACCGCACTCAACTCCGAACGATGCATGTCGAACGACAAAAACCAGTTCGACATTTCGGAGAAAAAGCTATAATTTTTCAGCCGTGCAAACGATTCAAGGAAGACGTCGTTGCCTTGCTCGTGCAGACGCGAAAGTTCCATCATCTTGTCGGTTACTCCCGACTCTTCAAGCGCTCGCATCCACTCCGGATTTTTGAGCATCTCCGTGTCGTCGAACACCTGCAATTGCATGCCTTTACGGTCGATTTTAGATGCCATATTCGACAACTTCGACACAATTTCGTTGACAACTTTCTTGCGCAAGCGATTCGTACCCTTACTACGCGCCATCTGCAGGAACACGGTCGACAAGTCGCTCCGATAGGTGTCGTTGTCTGCCATAGTTTCCAGTCGCAGGCGCAACTCGCGGCTCATCGTCGCCGACGCGCCACCCATAAGAGCAAAATAGACGCCCACAATAGCACGAACCTGCAACTCGTCGTCTGTCGAAGTCGAATAGACGTCGAGCAGCATCGTCAAGTCGCTCTCGCAGAATCGGCGAAGCAGACGAAGCGTCAACGCCGACAGTATCAATTCTTTGACTCCACGGCTTGCCGCAATGTCGGCAATCTGGTCAAGAAGCAACGAGCGTTCGGCGTCGTTAAACGCGCGCTTTGTCCACACAACCTTAAACACGTCAGCCTCAGCCTTCTCCAGATTGCGAGCAGCCGTTACCACAGAGCCGTCGTCGGCGAGCGTTGCTTGCTCCAAAGCGTTGCGATAGCGCTCCACAGCAGTTGTCACACTGACGTCGCGCATCTGCCCGCGCGTTGCGTAGTAGAAGTCGTCGCCGCTGAGTTCGTGCTTCTCCTCAGCCATCTCCTCGGCAATTTGCTTGAGTTCCGTGCAAATTTTCTTATAGATATCGCCGCGCTGCGGGTCGTCGACCCCTTCCGTGGCATATTTCAGCATATAGCGGTAGGACAACTCCAGATTGTCGAGATTATCACGATAGTACTCCAACCTCGACAACTGCGGCACCAACAAACGCAACTCACGGATTGCCTCTATCAGATGTCCCGTTTCTATTTTTTTAATTACCTCTTTAATCTTAATATAGAATGCCATACTTATAGTATTTTCAGTGTAAAGGTACAACAGAACAAACATCGTGCCAAGAAATAAGAAGAAAAATAAGAAAGACCATGCACCGAAACTGATATAAAAATCCACTATTTTGGTTAAATAAATATCGTAAATCACATCCATCCTTCCTCCGTTGGTGAAATTTTCCTAAAAATTCACTCAAAAGTGAATCAGAATAAAAAATTATGCTTAAATTCGCACAGAAAGAAATGGCAAAAAAATGACAACAGCAACATTAAAGACAATCGAGCAGAACGATAACGTAGGATTGTTTTCAATTTGTTTTGACGGTAGCGAACTAAGTGAATTTGAAAAATTCTTGAACGAATTCAAAGACAACGCTACATATAACAAAGATTTCAACGTTATTCTTTTAGCTTTGTCCAAAATTATAGACAAAGGAGCTCTTGAGCGGTTCTTTAGAAACGAGGGCAAAGTGAATGACAATGTTAAAGCTCTTGCTATAGATTCGCGTAAGTTGCGTTTGTATTGCTTAAGAATATCTGACCAAATTCTTATTCTTGGGAACGGAGGTATAAAAACGACGCGCACTTACGAAGAAGACAGTAAGCTAAGCGGTTATGTCATGGATTTGCAGACTTTTGACAAAGTGCTACTCAGTGCACAAAAATCCGGCAAAGTAACCATAGAGAAGAATATGATTATTGATATACAGAGCGCAACATTTGAAATCTAAACAAAAATCCAATGATACAAAACGCGTTATTCAGGCAGTGTCTTTCTGCCGTTCCGGAAGAACAGAAAGCCGAGTTTGAGCTTTCATTCGGGATAGCGGAACGCCTCAGTGAAGTTCTAAAGGCAAAGAACCTCACACAAAAGGATTTTGCCAGAAAACTCAACAAGAGGGAGTCGGAAATTTCCAAATGGCTTACCGGGAGACACAACTTCACCATGCAAACCATAGCGAAGATTGAGACAGCTCTGGGCTGCAAACTCATCAACATAGCACAATGAGCTATAGAGCTACCACAAGACGATTTCACTAACAGCTGTAATTCGTTTGTTTGTTAAGAGAAGAATCCTTAGATTTTTTCGTAAAAAATTGTGAATCTCAAACAAGATTTTGTAAATTTGCTTTTGGCTTTTAGTAATTGTAATTTCTTGTTTGACTCTACTAATTCTACAAAGCCCACTTTTGCCTAAATCTATGGCAAGCAAAAATCTAAAACTTGAGTTATGAAGCAAACTGAGAATATATCGCTAAAACGCCTACTCAGAAAAACAAATAATCCATATCATTCTGAGCTTGATAAAATTATTAGCTTTTATAAGACCATTCTGGAATTAGAAAGGTGCAAGGAACCTGATGTTAGCACCTATTATCCTTTCACTCTTCATTTTAAGGGAAATGACAGTAGCATCTTACTTCTTGATCTTCCCTGCAATGCGAATTTCACAAAAGCATTTATTGATAATAGGGAACTGACTTTTCCTAAAGATCTTTATATTGGACTTCCAATAATATTCAAGGATAAGCCAGGACAAGTTATAGCATTTAGTTTGACCATAGACTATGCTGATTTGAAGGGTTTTGACCCTTATAAAAATCTTTTGCCAATTAGAATTTCCAACTTCACCTTGGATAGTCGTCATATCAATGAGTTAGAACTGCCAGAAGAAAAAATAGACGAGATTGAAGGAGAATTAGCTAAAGTAAAAAGCATTGATACCCTTCAGGATTTGGTTAAAAAGCAATTTGCCGATAACGTCGAATTGAAAATGGAACTACAATTAGGGTTATGTTCAAAGAACATCGCTTTAGCCCAAATTTCGGCTGAATTGAACCGGCTCAATTCCGATATGGCGAAGAGAAACGATCTACTTAAAAGTTTTCTAACTCACTCAGAATTTGGTAATCAAATTGAGAATCTATCTGTTGATGAATTGGTTACAATTAGTCCACTTGATGACAGCCAAGCTTCTGTGGTTGTCCATGCTCTTAGCAACAGATTTACCGTCGTGACAGGAGCTCCGGGAACCGGGAAAACCCAAGTTATCTTGAATATTATTGCAAACGCCTTGATGAATAATAAAAGCGTGTTGGTTGCAAGCAAAAACAACAAAGCGGTTGACAATGTGAAAGAGCGATTTGACAAGATAGACTCAAGTCACTATCTTTTACGTTTTGGCAAGAAAGAGTATATAAGAAATCAGACAATCCCGGCATTGGCACATATACAAAATCAACTTAATGCTTTAAAAGACCAACCCGACACACTATCATCGTTGCTATCACAGTATAGCATTTTAACATCTAAAATTAAAGACGCCAAGAATAAACTTTCAAAAATTGAAGAACTCAAAATATCTATACCTCAATTATCGTATGATAAATCGAGTGTCGTAACACAAATTGAGAAAGAAAATCAAAGATTTGCATTTGAATACGAAAGGATAAATAAAATGTATTCCGACGTATCAGATCTAGAGGTCTTCAATTTAGAACATATTTGTCTGATTACAAATAAGATCATCCGACTACGGAACTCTCTTCAAAGCAAATATTCCGGACTTTTCAAAATATGGAATAATTTGTTTTCCTTGAAGAAACACACATTAACCTATCTCGGTCTCATTGAAAACCTACCCACATTTATCAGAGCAGAATTAAGGGATCAAAATCTCACACGTTCAATAGAAGATTTCAAGGATGGGGAAACCATCATAGAACATTCTAAGCAAGTAATAAGATTGCTGGAACGAATCTGTGATTGGCAACACGCATTAAATAAAGAAAACAAGCGTCATTCTTTATCTATATCAAAACTGCGTTCAAATCTAGCAACAATAATACATAAATACAACTCCCAGACGGAAGAATTAGAATACCTTAAAAAGAACAAGAAAAACTACTTAGATTCTATACACCAATCTAAAGATGCCCTTATTAATCTTGGTCCTCAATTAGTAGCTGCAAAGATTGCGGAAATCGAAAGAGGTCAAGGTGCTGCACAAAAGATTAGTTCATATAAAACTTTTCTTCCTGACAATATACCATGGAAGGATAATGAAATTCCGAATTTTATACATAGAAGCAGAGATTTCTTATCCATATGTAGACTAATATCGGTAACCAGTCTTTCTGTAAAGACGGGGTTTCCCTTGGTTGATAACCTGTTTGATATTCTAATAATAGATGAGGCTTCACAATGTGATATAGCGTCAGCTATACCTTTAATTTTAAGGGCAAAACAAGTTGTTATTATTGGCGATCCGAAACAGCTAAAACATATAACTTCTGTTAGAATTGATGAGGAGAACACAATCAGAGAGCATATCGGATTATCTTCACGCCCTTATCTAAAGTATGTCGAACAATCTTTATGGGACTATGCTGCAGACTATTTAGCGCTTGCAAAACAAAACAGTTCTCCAATAACATTAGAGAACCATTATAGATGTCATCATGAGATTATTAGCTACTCAAACCATCAATTTTATAGCACATTCCTTGATAAGCCTCTTAAAGTAATGACAGACGAAAGTAATATGACATTACCCCAACAAGGAATTATAATGATTAATGTCCATGGCAAACAAGAGTCTGACAATGTAAACGTTAATAAAATTGAAGGAAATAGAGCTGTTGCCATTGCAAAAGAGTTGTATTCACTCAAAGAAGAAATTTCGATAGGTATTGTAACACCCTTCCGAGATCAAGCGGACTACATCAAATCACAACTTGATGATTATATAAAAGAAAATGTTGAAGTTAATACTGCTCATGGCTTTCAAGGCGATGAAAAAGACGTCATAATCTATTCTCTTGTTGTTACGAATAACTCTCCAGCGAGCAAAGTGAACTGGATTGATTATAATGTACCTAACCTTGTTAATGTCGCTGTTACCCGTGCCCGGCAAACATTGTATATAGTTGGAAACGCAGACTATATAAAGACTGTTTCGCCGGAACGGAATGCCTTAGGATACTTAATACGATATGCCCAATCTAAAATTCAATGATTATGGAAGAAGGAGTAACAATTAAACAGATTGTCAGACGAGCCATCGATGATTGTTTGTCACTAGAAATAGTGTATGCTAAAAATAGTCGTGAAACATCTACTCGCGTTATCAGCGATGTATCTGAAAATAAAGAATATGGCTTAGGTTATATCAGCGCGTATTGCCATATGCGAGAAGAACAACGAACATTCAAAATTTCAAAGATTGTAGATGCACGGATAGTTCCAAGTTTAAGAAAAATAACGTTGAAGCAATTATACAACTATGAATTTGATGCGAGCAAACCAATATTTAAACTATATGGAGAAGAATATTAAGGAAAACTAGATTCGATTTAAAGCCTTAAGATACTTCTACGAACTACTATATTATATTGTGGAAATACACATTTGCCACTATAAGCAAAAGCTACCGTTCTAAAGCCCACAAACCGCGGCGAAAAAATCACGATATCGACGGGGATGCTTGTATAATTGGGCTTTTTGGCGTACTTTCGCAGTGCAAAACGAAGTAGATGAGCATATCGACGTGGTTACATAAGGCACTTGTGAGGGCAGCCGCTGTGATTGCCCTTGCTTTCGCCGTATCGAGTTGTAACACGACTAAACACGTTCCCGAAGGCAACTACCTCGTTAACGACGTGAAAATCAACGTCGAAGGCGACGAAATGAGCCGCAAAGAGTTGCGCAACTATCTGCGCCAGACGCCGAACCACGAAATCTTGGGCGGTCTGAAATTCCAACTGGGCATCTACAACCTGTCGAGCCGCGACACGTCGAAACGCTTCGGACGCTGGCTACGTCGCGTCGGGCAAGCACCCGTAATCTACGACCGCAGTCTCACCGAAGCATCGCAACAACAGCTGCGACTTGCCCTCGTCAACAAAGGTTATATGGAGGCTCGCGTGGGCGTCGACACAGTCAAAAGCGGCCGCAAGATTGCCGTGACCTACAACGTGCACACCGGCGAACCGCATCGAATCAGCAAGATTTCCTACAACATCGACGACGACACTCTCCGCAGCCTTATCCTCGGAGGCTCCGCCAAGCTGCGCGTGGGCAACGGCGACCTGTTCGACCGCAACGAACTCGAGCAGCAGCGCATCGACATCGCCAACCGATTGCGTCAAATGGGCTACTTCGGTTTCTCAAAAGACTACATAACCTACACCGCCGACACTACGCAAGGGTCGAAGTTGGTCGAACTGGAGATGAACGTACGTCCGCCCTATCAAGGCAGAATCGAAGGCTACGACCGACATCAACCGTTCTACGTGCATCGCGTGTTCGTCGTTACCAACTACACGGCGTCGATGGGCACCGACCACACGGTGTTTCGCCACGTGCCCTCGACACGTCGCGGCAACATCGACATTATCGACGGCGACGACAGATATCTGCGACATAACATCATCGAAGACGCTTGCTTCATCCGCCCCGGCGAAAAATACAACTCCGCCGACGTCGACAAGACCTACCAGGCATTCGGACGCCTCGGAATTCTCAAATATATCAACATCGCCTTCGAAACCGCTGAGCCCGACGACGAAGGCAATCTGCAAGTCGACGCGTTCATTCTCCTCACCAAAGGCAAGCCGCAAACCGTGTCGGTGTCGCTCGAAGGAACAAACTCGGAGGGCGACCTCGGATTCGGCGTTGCCGCGACCTATCAGCATCGCAACATTGCTCGCGGCTCCGAAACGCTTACCACTAAACTCGGAATCAACTACGAAAGTATCTCCGGCGACGTTTCCGGACTTATCAACAACAAATATGCGGAATATTCCGGCGAAGTGAACATCAACTTCCCGAAATTCATCTTCCCCTTCCTCCATAAAAGTTTCCGCC
This sequence comes from Bacteroidales bacterium, assembly GCA_029224905.1. Classification (GTDB taxonomy): domain Bacteria; phylum Bacteroidota; class Bacteroidia; order Bacteroidales; family Muribaculaceae; genus Limisoma. Next base: position 6,623 of record JAQXVL010000125.1, on the reverse strand, counting down.
AGAAGATTCGCGCCAACACCGAATTCGGCACGGCGTTCACCTACCAAGAGCGCCCCGAATACACGCGTATCATTGCCGGCGCAGGATGGAAATACAAGTGGACCGAGCGCGGCAGTATGATAAACCACGTGCTCGACCTGGTCGATGTCAGCTACATCCGACTGCCTAACATCACCGACGAATTTCTCGACAAGATAGCCCCCGACAACCCGCTGTTGCGCTATAGCTACGAAGACCACTTCATTATGCGCACCGGCTACTCGATGTACTACACCAACAAGCGAAACACCAACGGAATAACCGGACGCGTCTTCCAACCCAACGTCTACACCTTCCGCGCCGGAATCGAAACCGGCGGCAACCTGCTCAACCTCATCTCAAAACTATCGAACGCAAAACGCGACCCCGAAGCACAAGCCTACAAGGTGTTCGGCATACAATTTTCGCAATACGTCAAGTTTAACCTCGACTATTCGTTCAACCACTCCTTCGACCGACGTAATTCGCTCGTCTTTCACGTCGGTGCCGGCGCCGGAATCCCCTACGGCAACTCATCGATTCTGCCCTTCGAGAAGCGCTTCTACTCGGGCGGCGCCAACAGCGTAAGAGGTTGGTCGGTGCGTACGCTCGGTCCCGGCCGCTATAACGGCAACAACTCCGTTTCGTCGTTTATGGAGCAATGCGGCGACATTCGGCTCGACCTGAACGTGGAATACCGCGCGCGACTCTTCTGGGTGTTCGAACTCGCCGCTTTTATCGACGCCGGCAACATCTGGACTATCCGAAACTACGATAATCAACCCGGCGGGCAGTTTAAATTCAACTCATTCTACAAAGAAATCGCCGCTGCCTACGGTCTGGGCCTGCGCATGAACTTCAACTACTTCCTGCTGCGACTCGACCTGGGCATGAAAGCATATAATCCCGCCTACGGACAAGAACGCGTGCCGCTCGTGCATCCCGACTTCAGCCGCGACCACGCTTTTCACTTCTCCGTGGGATATCCATTCTAAACGAATATAATTATGAAGAAATTAGCAATATTCGACCTCGACGGCACGCTCATCGACTCTATAGCCGACCTGGGAGCAGCCACCAACTACGCCCTCGAATGTCACGCGCTGCCGACACACCCGCTCGACACCTACCCCATGCGCGTCGGCAACGGCGTCAACAAACTCATCGAGCGCGCTCTTCCCGAAAACGAACGATCGCCGGAGCGCGTCGCTCAACTGCGTCAGGACTTTACACGGTACTATAACGACCACTGCACCGACCTTACACGTCCCTACGCGGGCATCGTCGAACTGCTCGCCGACCTGCAAGGCGAAAACGTCGCCATCGCCGTCGCTTCCAACAAATATCAACACGCGACGGAGAAACTCGTGCGGCACTTCTTCCCCGACATCGACTTCATCGCCATCTGCGGACAGCGCGACGGCATTCCCATCAAGCCCGACCCATCGGTCGTGTTCGAAATCATCGGCAAAGCAGCCGTTCCCAAAGCGGAAGTCGTCTACATCGGCGACTCCGGCGTCGACATCGAGACCGCTCGCCGCGCTTGCGTCGACTCCATAGGCGTTTCCTGGGGTTTCCGCACGGTAGCCGAACTCAGTCAAGCCGGCGCCGTAACAATTGTCGATACGCCCAACGAAATATTCAACCTAATCATTAAATAAACATCACATTATGGATATAACCGCACTATTCCTTTGGGTTGAATCCCATCTTACCTATTTTTGGATAACCGTACTTATGGCGGTCGAAAGTTCGTTCGTGCCATTTCCCTCGGAAGTGGTAGTGCCACCCGCTGCATACTTCGCCTGCACCGAAGGTTCCGACCTCAACATCGTCCTCGTCGTGGTGTTCGCCACCATCGGCGCTATCATCGGCGCACTCATCAACTACGGGCTCGCCATCTGGATTGGACGTCCACTCGTCTACCGCTTCGCCGAAAGTCGTTTCGGCAATATGTGCCTCATCAACCGACAAAAAGTTGAACGCGCTGAAGAATATTTTGCACGCCACGGCGCAATCTCGACATTCATCGGACGACTCATCCCCGCCGTGCGCCAACTCATCTCGATTCCTGCCGGACTGGCACGTATGCACCTCGGCAAATTCATCGCCTACACCGCACTCGGCGCCGGAATCTGGAACACCGTGCTCGCCCTGCTCGGCTATTGGCTCAGCACATTCATCCCGCGCCACGACCTTATCAACCAAATCGAACACTACAATCGATACCTCAACATGGCAGGCTACGCCATCGGTGTTGTCGTAATCATTTTCATCCTCTATCACGCTCTTAAAAACAAAAAATCATGAAAGTATCTCCCTCACTCCTATCCGCCGATTTCTGCCACCTTGCAGACTCTATCGACATGATTAACCGCAGTCAAGCCGACATGCTCCACCTCGACATTATGGACGGCATGTTCGTGCCCAACATATCGTTCGGCTTCCCGGTCGTCGAAAACCTCAAAAACATATGCACCAAGCCGCTCGACGTGCATCTTATGATTGTCGAGCCGCAGAAATTCATCAACGAAGTCAAAGCCATCGGTGCCGACATTATGAACGTCCACTACGAGGCGTGCATCCACCTGTCGCGCGTCGTGCAGCAAATCAGAGAAGCCGGGATGCGCCCCGGCGTGACAATCAATCCCGCCACTCCGGTATGCGTGCTCGAAGACATCATCGACCAAGTCGATTTAGTGCTGATTATGTCGGTAAATCCCGGATTCGGCGGACAGAAATTCATTGAAAACTCGCTGAAGAAAGTGGCACAACTTCGCCAACTCATCGACCGAAGTGGCTCTAAAGCGCTTATCGAAGTCGATGGCGGCGTCAACGAAACAACCGGTCGCCGACTTGCCGAAGCAGGCGCCGACATCCTCGTTGCCGGAAGTTACGTCTTCAACGCACCCGACCCGCTCGAACGCATCGAAACGCTGAAAAAATTGTAAGAAGGTTCTATCTTAGCGTCATTTCTGACAGGAGGGAATCGCGGTCGTTGATGTAGATGGCGCCGGGAGTGAAGTCGAGTACGCCTTTGTCGCGGAGCTCTTCGAGTGTGTTGATGTATGCCGAGCGCTGGATGCCGAGCATTGTGTACATGTCTTTCTGCTTGCTTTCGACAACGATTTCGCTGCTGCCGCGATAGGTCAACGAGCCAATCCAAAAGGCTATACGTTCGGCAACACTACCCGACGTGAGCGAAAGCACGGCTTCGGTCGGCGTCTGAGAGTTGCGCGACAGATAGTTGAGCGTGTTGAAGAGGAAAACGATGTCTGACTTGAGAATTTTCAAGAAATCGGCTTTTTCGACTTGCATCAAGCCGGCTTCAGAGTGCGCTTTTACCGAATATGGATAATCCGTGCGCTTGCCGAACAAGTATTCGGCGCCGATAACGTTTGGTGCGTTCAAGGTTTGCAGAACTTTGATGCGTCGGTTAAGGTTGAGCGTCTCGAGGCGCACGCTTCCCGAAATCAAGAATTTCAGATTCGTACACGGGTCGTCGACGTCGACAATAGTCTCGCCGTTGGTGTACTTTAGAAAATGGAACTTAATTTTTTCGATGAGTTCGGAGATTTTCGCGTGGCTGACACCCTGAAAAATGGGCAAACCCATCAATATTTTATACATGCTATCCATAGAGTCGTTTCTTTGTAGAGGTTTACTATTGCAAAGATATTACTTTTAGTTACAAAACTACAAATTGGAGCAGTGAAAACACGTTGTGTTACTTAAAAATTAAGTTAAATTTTTTCTTATAGACAAACAAAACCGACAAAATTGCCAATCAAAGAGCAACCTTGTCGGTTTTGTTATGAATCAAGTCAGGACTAACGAACGATGATTTTCGTCGCTTTGCCGCTGCAGTTTTCAACGAAGTAGACACCTGCAGTCGGGAGCGCAATCCAACCCGAACCTTGAGCCACGAGAGCACCGCCTACGTTGTAGACACGGCTTTCGGTGAGCGCACCGGCGTTGAACGAAGCAACAGAGCGGTTGCGAACCACGACACGCACATCGTCGGTGCCAATAGCGTCTACCGACGACTCGCTGAGCGTTACGGCGTAGTCGTTCGACAGTGCGGATTCACCACCTTCGTAAACGGCTGTTACGTTGTAAGTGTAAGTGTTGTAACCCGGCTCGATGTCGGTATACGCCGGCTCGGTAACGAGTTGCGCGTTGATTTTCTCGCCGTTGCGATATACGTTGTAGCCCAAGAGCGTGAACGTTTGAGTCTCGATTGAAATATCGTCGAGGAGCAAGCCCCAATCGGTTTTGCCTGAGACGTGATGGATAGCCACGTAGCGAGCTTCTGCCGGAATTTCGTACGACATTTGGGTCCACGACGTGTATTGATAGCCGGAGATTAATACATCATCGGTAAGCGGGATGAAGTGCTCGGGCTGAGCGTCGGTCGTCGAATATTCAATGCGGTATACGCCTTTGTCGGACGACGAACCTTGCTTGGTGTAGAACGACAAGGTAGCAATGCCTGTGCCGGGAAGTTCGGGCGAAATCAACCAGTCGTCGCTGACGCCTGATGTTGAGCCGAGAGCAACCAAAATATTCTTTCCGCTATGTCCGGTATATATAGTCGAGGATGAATTCACGAAATCAGTACTGAATACGAAGAAAGCCTTAGGTCCTTTGGCGACGGAAGGAGTATTTGAGCTAAACCACATGCGTGTGTCAAGTCCATCGCCGTCGATATTCGTAAACACACCAATCGGCGAGCCGTAAGTAAGTTCGGTGAATGAGTCGAAGTTTTCGTTCACGCTAAACGGCTCTACTTCGTCAGCGTTGACGGGCGCAGTCCACGACGTTGCAACGCTCTTAAGTTCGAGAATGCTACCGGCGAGGTCGTCGACGGCAGGTGCGGGATAAGTTGCAACGACAACAGTTTTAGGTTCAGTACTGTTGTTCTCGCCGACTTCATCGGCACGATAGACGATTTCCGCATAGTAGTTGTAGGTTGCCGCATCCAAGGTTGAGTAAGTCAGCGAAACGGGAATCTCGGCAATGGCGTCGACGTCGATATCAACGCCGTCGACAGTCGTAACGAGTGCGTCACCGTTGTAGAGGTCTACCTGATAGCTTGTTCCTGCAACTGTAGCAGCACCGTTGTTGCGAACTTTGACCGTTAAATCGGCTGTATTGCCGGTATAAACTTTCTCGGGAGCATCAAGAACTACGGCAGACAAGTCGTATTCAGCCTTGCCATAGATGTTGATGGCATCAATAAAGATGTTGTTACCATATTCGGAAATACCCTTAAATTGGACTTTTACTGTAACGGCATCCTTATAACCGACAAGAGAGAATGTATGTTTAGTCCAACCTTCTGCAGTAGAACGACGCAAAATTTCGCCACCTTCGATAAGTTGGAAATCGCCGTCATCGCACGAAATCAGCACATTAAGTCGGTCGTCTTTCGACGACGAACCGGTATCGTGATACATCCAAAATTCCACGACGGGATTAGTTGCCGATGCTATGTAGAGCGGCGGAGTGGTCATTGTTACTTCAGTGCCGGCATATGCGCTATACGATTTGAACATCAACATACCTCCATCGGCATCGTAGGGCGATGCTGACGGATTTGAGCCGGACGAAACTGCCGTCCAAGGATAAGATGAGTTAGATGCAGTGAGTGTCCATTTGTCGGAAATTGTTGCTCCTGCAAACGAGTCGGCAAACGGAATATTCACAAAGCCGATTTCCAGTTCGTTCGAGAGCGCAGGCGCACTATCAAGTCCGTCGTAATGAGCAACTACCTTGTACTGCAATTTCTGCAAGCCTTGCGGTTCGTAAGTGTCGTTGAGTTCTTCGCGTGCGTAATCTGATTTGAGCAGCGTCTCTTCGCCGTCAAGAATTCGCCAAACGTCGTAGGTCAAGCCTTCTGCATTGATGGGCTTTTCTTTGATAGTAGCCGTCGGAGCAGCCCAACTAATCGAATAAGTCGATGTGGAAGTGATCACAGCCTTAAAGTTGTCGACAGGCTTCGGCGCTGAAGGCGCAACATCGTCGTAGATCGACACGGCATCGATAACCATGTCTGTTCCGTAACCGGATACCGCTTTGAGCGAAATTTGGAATGTTGAGGCTGTTTTATAACCGCTCAAATCGATGAACACTTGCTCCCAGCCTTCCGTTTCTGAGTAACGATTGTAAGTACCCACTTCGGTAAATTCGCCGCCGTCGGTCTTAACCTCAACAACGACGCGGTCGGCAGAACTGCTGTTAGATTTGTTGTGATAGATATAGAACGACAACATCGGGGAAGTAGCGACGGCGATGTTCAACAACGGCGAAATCAAGCGGCAATAGTTACCTCCGGATGAACTATATGAGTTGTAGAACAGCATACCGCCATCGCCGTCAACCGGAGATGCGTTCAGGCGCGATGTCGTGCTAACGGGAGTCCACACATAAGAAGACGTATTTGTATCAATAGTCCAATACTCGTTGAGAGTCTTTCCTGCGAACGAATCTTCGAACGGCAGAGAAGCCTTTCCGGCAATCAGCGACGACGAAGCGGTAGCCTCACTCGTCGTGCCGTGGTAGTTTGCCACAACTTTATAACTAATTTTTGTAAGTTCGGCAGG
>JAQXVL010000124.1 GCA_029224905.1 Bacteroidales bacterium | reverse complement strand
AGCTTCCGACAACGTGTACTACTCTGCCGCTAACTACGACTTTAGCGCTACGCGTTTCCGTATCCGCGGTTACGACTCGGAGTATTCGCAGACTTACATCAACGGCGTTCACTTCACCGACGCTATCCGCGGACGCTTCAGTTACTCTATGCTCGGCGGTATGAACCAAGCGTTCAAAAACCGTTCGGTGTCGATGGGCCTCAACTCGTCGGCGTTCACCCTCGGTGAAATCGGTGGTGCTACAAGCATCAACTCCATCGCTTCGTCGTTCGCTCCCGGTTTCCGCGGTAGCCTCGCTTACACCAACGGCTCTTACTCCTATCGCGGTATGATTACCTACGCTACCGGCGTCCGCAAAAACGGTTGGGCTTTCGCTCTCTCCGCTATCGGCCGCTACAGCAAAGAAGGCGTGGTCGAAGGTACATACTACCATTCAGGCGGTCTGTTCCTCTCGCTCGAGAAACAATTCAACAACCATCACAGCCTCAACATTACAGCTTTCGGCGCTCCTACAGAACGCGCTACAAACTCGGCTACCTTCGAAGAGGCTTACCAACTCGCCGACTCTTACCTCTACAACCCGAACTGGGGTTGGTATCAAGGCGAAAAGCGCTCGGCGAAAATCATCGAATCGTTCGACCCTACAGCTATCGTCAACTGGATTTGGAAACCCAAATCGGGCTCGCAAATCAACACAGCTGCCGCTTTCAAATATTCTCTCTATTCGTCGTCGGCTCTCAACTGGTATAACGTCTCCGACCCGCGTCCCGACTACTACCGCTACTTGCCGTCGTACTACGACGATAAGCCCGAGGCTTACGAATTCTACAAAAACTTGTGGGAAAACAACGAATCGCAACGTCAACTCGACTGGAATCGTCTCTACAACGTCAACTCGCTCGCTTTGCTCGAAAGCGAACAAATGGGCACCGAATATCGCGGCTCGAGCTACATCCTCGAAGACCGTCACAGCGATATGAAGAACTTCATCCTCAACTCGACGCTCAACCACCGCTTGAACGACCACATGACTCTCCAAGCAGGTGTCGGCGTTAACTGGTCGCAAGGTTCTTACTACAAGACCATGCGCGACCTCCTCGGCGGTTGCTATTGGATGGACACCGACCAATATTCTGAACGCGACTTCCCCGACAACCCCGATATGCTCCAAAACGACCTTAACAACCCCAATAGAAAAATCAAAGAGGGTGACCGTTTCGGCTACGACTATAACATCAACTCGTTCATCGCCGAGGCTTGGTTGCAAAACATCGTCAACCTCGCTCACTGGGACTTCAACTACGGTCTGAAGTTGACCTACACCCAATTCCAACGCGACGGTAAGATGCGCAACGGTCGTGCTCCCGAAAATTCGTACGGCAAAGGCGAACGCCACTCGTTCGACAACGGTATGGTTAAATTCGGCGGTACTTACAAGCCAAACGGCAAAAACTTCATCACTCTTAACGTGTCTTACGGCACACGCGCTCCGTATGCAAACAACGTATACATCTCGCCGCGTATCAAAGACACCGCAATCGACTGCAAGAGCGAACGCGACCTCGCCGCCGACCTTACTTATACGTTCAACTATCGTAAGTTCCACGGCTCTATCTCGGGCTACTGGACGAACTTCTACGACGCCGTTGAACGCTCTTCGTTCTACGACGACGGTCTCTCGACTTTCGTAAACTACGCTCTTACCAACATCAACAAAACTCACAAGGGTGTTGAACTCGGCGTGGCTTACAAAGTAACTTCCGACCTCACTATCACAGCTGCCGGTTCTATCTCGAAATATCAATACAAGAACCGCCCGACAGCTTTCCGTAGCGCGGAAAACGGCGCTATCGAAGACCGCACCGACATCGTTTACCTCAAAAACTTCTACGTGCCCAACGGCCCGCAGACTGTTGGTAGCCTCTCGGTGAACTATAACGCTCCTCACATGTGGTTCCTCGAACTCAACGGCTCTTGGACCGGCGACAGCTACATCCAAGTTACTCCTCTCCGTCACATGTTTATCGAAGGTATGCTCGGTTGCGACACAAAAGATCAGTATATCGAAAAGGTTAAAGAAATCACTCACCAAGACAAGCTTCGCGACGCTTTCACGCTCAACGCAAGCATCGGTAAACTCATCTACGTTAACCGCAAAATGTCGCTCAACTTCAACGTAAGCGTCAACAACATCCTTAACAAGAAAAACATCCAAACCGGTGGTTATCAACAAAACCGTTTCGACTACACCGACTACGATGTTAACAAATACGCTAACAAATATTACTACACTCAAGGCATCAGAGTATTTGCCAATGTAGGTATCAAATTCTAATAAACATTTACGAACAAATAAAACAAAACTAAGATATGAAACACGTAAAATTATATCTGACGGCGATGCTCTTTGCCGCTCTCGGCATTACAAGTTGTGATGACGATTGGGACACACCGCCTTTGACCGGCCCCGTTGCTACTATCGAGGCTAACACTTCAATCTACGACTTGAAGGCTAAATACTGGTTCGACGAAACCAACGGTGTCGACACTATCGGTCTTACCGACGAAGGCGAACACATCATCATCAAGGGTCGCGTCATCAGCTCCGACGCTGCAGGTAACATCTACAAAAACCTCGTCATTCAAGACGAAACCTCTGCCGTGACCTTCTCTATCAACCAAAACAGCCTCTACACCGACTACCGCATGGGTCAGGAAGTGGTTATCGACGTTACCGACATGTATCTCGGCAAATACGCCGGCTTGCAACAATTCGGTTGGCCTGACCACAGCGATACTTACGGCTGGCAAACCACTTTCATGCCGCTCGAACACTTCCAAGCTCACGCACAACTCAACGGCCTTCCCGAGCCCGCTAAGATGGACACTATTTGCACTACTATCAGCGCGCTCCCGACAACTAAAGAAGGCATCATCAAAATGCAAAGCCAACTCGTTCGCTTCGACGGCGTTTCGTTCGAAAACGGCGGTAAGGCTACTTTCGCTGAATATCAAAAAACCACTTCGCAAAACATCACCGACGGTACCGCTACTTTGGCAATCCGTACAAGCGGTTATGCTAACTTCTACGGCAAAACTCTTCCCGAAGGCGAAGGCGCTGTTGTTGGTATCCTCGGCTACTTCAACGGTACTTGGCAACTCACTCTCCGCTCTTACGAAGACTGCATCTTCGGCGAACCTCTCGAAGGCTCGAAGATGCGTCCTTACACCGTGGCAAGCGCTACCGCCAACAAGGGCAAAAACGGTTGGGTGAAAGGCTACATCGTTGGTGCTGTCGCTCCCGGCGTTTCTTCTGTTTCGAAGGCTGACGACATCGAATGGGCTGCCCCCTTCACTTTGCCGAACACCCTCGTTATCGCCGATAGCCCCACAGAAAAAGACTTCAACAAGTGCATCGCTATCGACCTCCCGCAAGGCTCAGAACTCCGCAACCGCGCTAACCTCGCCGACAGCCCCGACAACCTCGGTCAGGAAATCCTCCTCAAAGGTACTGTTGGTACGCTCTACGGCATGAACGGTTTGACCGAAAACCAAGGTACACTCGCTGAATTCGTATTCAACGCTATTGTTACCGTTGGCGAAATCGACGAAAACTTCGACAGCTACAGCGCTAAAATCGACAACCTCGTTGCTAACGGCTGGTCGTACGTTGCTGTTAAGGGTAACAAAGACTGGTATCTCCGCGCTTTCAACGAAAATACCTACGCTACTATTTCCGGCTACAACGGTTCTGCTCCCTTCGACTCTTGGTTAATCACTCCGTGTATCAACGTCAACAAGCTCGCCGAGAAAGTGCTCAGCTTCCAAACTCAAGTAAACGGCTACGGCTCAAAAAATACTACTTTCGAAGTTTACGTTCTCGACAGCAACGACCCGGCTACCGCTAACATCACCAAACTCGATGCTACTATGGCTGTCGCTCCTTCCAATGGCTATAGCGATTGGGTAGCGTCAGGCAACATCGACCTCAGCGCTTGGGCTGGCAAGAAAGTCTTCATCGGCTGGCGCTATCAAGCAACTACCGACGCTAACTACGCTACTTGGTGTATCGACAACGTACTCGTTGGTAAGAAAGGCGCAGGTCCTACGTCGAGCAACGACGGCTCTGAGGCTAAACCTTACCTCGTTAGCGACCTCCTCTCGGGTGCTACCGGTACAGGCGTTTGGGTGAAAGGTTACATCGTAGGTTTCAGCAGTGGAACTAACGCTTCAACGGCTGCGAAATTTACTGCCGAAGGTGCTAACGCAACCAACGTACTCATCGCAGAAAGCGCTTCGGAGAAAGACGTGGCTAACTGCATCGCCGTTGCACTTCCCACAGGCGACATCCGTACAGCTATCAACCTCAAAGACAACCCTGCAAACCTCGGTAAAGAAGTCGCTGTCAAAGGTACAATCTCCTCTTCCGTACTCGGCATCAAGGGTGTCAACGCGTTGACAAGCCACAAATTCTAAAAGCTACAAATTCTAAAGTAAGCTACAAATTCTAAGGCGTTCAGCCTTTGTTAACACGACAAGGCGCAGACCTCCCCGGTCCGCGCCTTGTTGCGTTTTTGTGGGTAATCCGCGGTAGGGTCGCGCCTAGGTGCGACCTACCAGGCGATGGTATTGTTATACACCAGACAGATTTATTTCTCTACAAACTCTTTGTTATCAATGTATTAACTGCGGAGCGAATCGATATCCACAGCGTGTCGGAGATACGCTGGGGATGGGGAGCGTCGGAGACGCGCCGGTTGTGGTAAACCTCGCGCTTAGCCTCGGAGAGTGCTCAGCGTGAGGAGCGAGGCCCACCCAACACCACGAGCTTCGGAGATGCTCGGTCGTGATAGCAGATATGTTCTCTAACCGCCAACCAACCGCAGCGCGGATACCGAATTGTTGTCTTTCGCGGCTTTTTGCCTTTCATTATGCTTAAATATTTGGCTTTTTGAGAATAATTTGCTATCTTTGCACACTAATTATTAATAATCATACCAATGGGACTCATAATTCCGGAGAAATATCATTTGAAACTTCTCCCCGAAACGACTGAAATTGCAATCAAAATAATCAAAGACGCTTTCCAGGAACGACTGTCGAAGGCGTTAAACCTGCGACGTGTTACGGCGCCGCTGTTCGTGCTCTCCGGCACCGGTCTCAACGACGACCTTAACGGCGTGGAGCATGCTGTAGGGTTCGACATCGCCGATATGGGTAATCGTCATGCCGAGGTGGTTCACTCGCTCGCGAAATGGAAACGCACCAAGCTCGGCGCGTACGCCATCCCCGCCGGATACGGTCTCTACACCGACATGAACGCCATCCGCACCTTCGAAGAGCTCGACAACATCCACTCGCTCTACGTTGACCAGTGGGACTGGGAGCGCACAATCAACTAAAGCGACCGCACTCTCGACTATCTCGTGGCTACGGTCCGCGAAATCTATGCCGCGCTTAAAGAGACCGAGGCGATTATCTACGAGCGCTTTCCGCACATCATCCCGCGTCTGCCTGAAGATATCCACATCGTCCACTCGCAGCAGCTCGTCGACATGTATCCCGACTTGACCGCTAAAGAGCGCGAACGCGAGATTACGCGCAAGTATCGCGCCGTGTTTATCGTCGGCATCGGTGCGCCGCTCTCCGACGGACAGCCTCACGACAACCGCGCTCCCGACTACGACGACTGGATTACCGTCAACTCCGACGGCTATCGCGGCCTCAACGGCGACATTATGCTCTGGAACGATGTGCTCGACATTCCCTTCGAACTCTCCTCGATGGGTATCCGCGTGAGCGCCGAGAGCCTTGCCGAGCAGCTCCGTCTGCGCGGCTGCGAAGAGCGCCGTCAACTCATGTTCCACCGCTCGCTGCTCGCCGGCGAATTGCCTTACTCCATCGGCGGCGGTATCGGGCAGAGCCGACTCTGTATGCTCCTGCTCCAGAAAGCCCACATCGGCGAAGTGCAAGCCAGCATCTGGCCCGAAGAGCAAATCGCCGAATGCCTCAAGCATAACATCTATCTAATGTAGCATAATTCCGATAACTAATCTTGTAAAAATGTCACGAACCGACAACGAACTCTCCGGCGTTACCCTCCTCGGGTGCAACGCCACAAAATATCCCGACCGGTACGCTCCCGAGGTGCTTGAAACCTTCAAAAACAAGCACCCCGAGAACGAATATCTCGTCACTTTTACCTGCCCGGAATTTACGAGCCTCTGCCCGAAAACCGGACAGCCCGACTTCGCTAAAATAATCATCAACTACATTCCGCGCGAAGACATGGTCGAAAGCAAGAGTCTCAAACTCTATCTCTTCAGCTTCCGCAACCACGGCGACTTCCACGAAGACTGCGTCAACATCATTATGAAAGACCTCGTGGCGCTGATGAATCCTCGCTATTTGGAGGTGCGCGGACTCTTCACGCCTCGCGGCGGTATCGCCATTCTGCCTTTCGCCAACTACGCCGACGAAGAGCATCAGCAGATGCGTCGCGAACGACTTATGGCGGCTTTCACCAACGAGTTTTAGTATGAAAGATTCACTTATCGTTCTTTCCGGAGGAATGGACTCCGTGACGCTTCTCTACGACTATCGCGACGTCGTAGCCCTTGCCGTGACGTTCGACTACGGGTCGAACCACAATGCCCGCGAGATTGCCTGTGCGCGACTCCACTGCGAGCGCCTGGGCATCGAGCATATCGTCATTCCACTCGCTTTTGTGGCGCAATACTTCAAAAGTTCGCTGCTCAGCGGCGCCGACGCAATCCCCGAAGGCAATTACGACGACGAAAATATGAAGTCGACCGTCGTGCCGTTCCGCAACGGCATCATGCTCGCTGTGGCGTGCGGCATTGCCGAAAGTCGCGACCTTCGCCGCGTGATGCTTGCCAACCACTTCGGCGACCACGCAATCTACCCCGACTGCCGACGCGCCTTCGTCGACGCGATGAGCGAGGCGATGCGTCAGGGCACCTACTGCGGCGTGACCGTCTTTGCGCCTTATACCGACATCAGCAAGGCCGACATCGCTCGCCGCGGCGCGCAACTCGGCATCGACTACGCCGAGACTTATTCGTGCTACAAAGGCGGCGCACACCACTGCGGACGCTGTGGCACCTGCCGCGAACGCCGTGAGGCTATGGCGCTCGCCGGAATCGACGACCCGACCGTCTACGACGAGTAGCCGTTTTTGTCGAATATTTGTCGGTTTTTAGCGATAATTTTTGCCGTTTAGACAACGTTATTGAAGAGTTATTTGCTAATTTTGCACCGCTATTTATGTAGGCATATAACATTTTTATCAACACAATATGAAAAAATTTTTAAATCTACTAATCGCACTTCTTGCATTTCCGGCATTTGCAGCAGCGCAAGAAGGTACGGTTACACTTACAACTAATCTTGAAGCAGGCACCGAGATCACTCTCCGTGTCTGGACCTCATCGGTCAACGACCCTCTAACAATCGACTGGGGCGACGGAAACGCCAAGTCGTACACTATCGACCCCAACGGCTGGGCGTGGACTCTAAACACCAAAGGCAACGTCCTCGGTCCGACAATCACAATCACCGGCTCGCTTGCCAACCTCGAATGTTCTTCGGCAGGAATCACCGCTTGTGCTATCGAAAATCAGCCGAATCTCAAGTACATTAACTTGTCGAAAAACGCCCTTACCGAGTTGACTCTCCCGTCGCTGCCCGCACTCGAAACCCTCGACCTCTCCGAGAATCAAATCGACAGCCACTCATTCGACATCTCCGCTGTCGGCTCGACGCTCAAGGAGCTCAACGTGTCGAAAAACGGCGAAAACTTCATCACGCTCAACCTGATGGGTTTCACCGCGCTCGAGTCGTTCTACGGCTATAATAACCCCGAAATGACCACCGTCGTTTTCGCCGACAATGCCGACAATCTACAACGCATCGACATGCACGAATGCCACATCATGCACTTCTATTCGCGCTCGATGCCCAAACTCATTTCGCTCAACCTCAACGACAACGCTTTGCTCGACTTCGAAGACGGCAACTATCCCGCGATGACCTATTTCTACATCGCCAACAACTACCTCACCGAGCTCGACATCACGAAATATCCCAAACTTTATCAGTTTACTTGCGCCGGCAACGACATCACAACAATCAACCCGTCGAACTGCCCCGAACTCATTTCGTTCAACATCTCCGGCAACAAAATCAAGTCGGTCGACCTGTCGAACAACAAAGCTATCACGAATCTTTACGTTCAAGACAACCAACTGACGAAAATCGACTTCACCGGTTGCTCGAACATCCAATACGTCAACGTCAGCAACAACCCCGTGACGTTCGTCGACTTGACCAACGCCTACTATCTTCGCTCGTTCGAGGCGGCAGGCACGCAGTGCGAATTCTTCTACTTCAACTACGTCAACCCTTACGGACGCTTCAACACCGTCGATATGCGCAACAACGTCAACATGACCTCCGCGTCGCTGTCGGCTACCTTTAAGACAATGCCGTGTATCTCTTCAGGCTCGGGCAACGTCTACATCGAAGGCTCTAACGGCGAACACTCCAACACGTCGTATCTGACAGGCATCGACATGGGTTGGACCGTCGACGTTACAGGCGACGGAACAGCCACCAACGACGACCTTAACGTAACCGTCGACGCCACTAACACCGGCGAAACGGTGACCGTCACCGGTCAATACGGCGGTATGGTTGCCGACCAAACTTTCACATTTACGAAATATGCTACCGACCACGGCACATTCACTCTCGCTCAATGGTTGGGCAATTTCTATCAACAACTCGCCGACGTGACAACTACCGCCAAATTGGGCGTGCCCATCGTCGTTACCGCCACTGCGGAAGAAGGTTACCGCTTTAAAGGCGTAACCGTCAACGGCAAACTCATTACCGACCCGTGGTTCGTCATTAACGAAGACGCTGCAATCGCCGTCGTCTTCGAGCCGCTCGAACGCTCGTTCAGCTTCACTTGCGCCGAAGGGCAAGAGCTCTCGTTCGCTCTCTATGGCGTCGACGCTTCGACCACCGTCGGCATCGACTGGGGTAACGGCAGCTTCGAACAAAAAGAGGTGGGCACATACGCTCGCATCGACGGTACTTCGGTAGGCACGACCGTAACAATTTCGGGTGACGTCATCGGCGCTAACTTCGAAAGCTACGGCGAATACGGCTATTTGATGGGATTGCCCGACAACCAAATCACCGGCTTCGACTTCTCCGGAAATTCCGCGCTCGTTAGTCTTAACCTCTATATGAACCCGATTGAGACCCTCGACGTGTCGAATCTCGCCGACTTGCGCATACTCGATTGCTCGTACTGCGAACTCAACGACCTCGACGTGAGCCACAACCCCTTGCTCGGCTCGCTCTCGTGCTACGGCAACTACCTCGCCACGCTCAATCTCGAAGCAAATACGCTCCTCGAAGAACTCAACGCCAAGAATAACTCGTTGACCACAATCGACCTGTCGAAAGCGCCGTCGCTCTACTACCTCGACTTGACGAACAACCAATTCGCATCAATCGATTTGGCTGCAAACACCAAACTCGAAACGCTCAACATCGGCGGCAACCAACTCTCGACAATCGACCTGTCGCATCAACCCGACTTGCTCGACCTGAGCGTGACTCGCAACTCGTTCACTACGCTCGACTTAAGCGCAAATAAGGCTTTGCGTCGACTCTTGTTCAACAACAATGCAATCCACTCGCTCGACCTGTCGGAACTCAAATATCTGAGCGTCATCGATATGGGCGGCAACGGAATGACCGCTTGCGAACTTGACGACTTCTACTTCGGCTTGCCCGAATGGTATCCCCTCGAAGAAGGCGAAGCCGGCAACGTTTCGACTACGCTTACGCTCCTCACCGGCACCGAAGAAACGCCTAACGATGCCGACAATTCGGATACGCTCATCGCCACCGAAAAAGGCTGGACTGTCAACCGTCATGGCAATGCTTCGGGCTGCGACGTGGCTCGCGTGATTATCGAGCCGACCACCAACGGCACAATCGCGCTCTCTGTCGACGGCAACACTATCAATTCCGGCGACAAAGTCAAGAAAAACGTGCCCATCACCGTTACCGCTGTCGCCGACCCCGAATACCGCCTCGGCACGGTTACTGCTAACGGCAAGGAAGTTGTCGACGGCACGTTCAAAATCGCTCGCCTGACGCGCGTCATCGCTTCGTTTATCAAAGACGGCGCAGTCGATTCTATCGCACTCGACGGCGTTAGCATCAGCGGCAAGGCAGGCGCTATCGACGTCGTTGCTCCCGCCGACGCTTCTGTCGAAGTCTACACAACTTCCGGCAGCTGCGTCTACAGCGGCAACTTCGACGGCAAGGCAACCATCTCGCTCGCTCGCGGTGTCTACGCAGTGCGCGTTGCTACCGCTCAAGGCAGCATGGCTCGCATCATCGCCGTTCGCTAAGAACCTGTATATAATGATATTTGCAGAGATGCTCCGACCATTTTCGGCGGCGCATCTCTGCACTTTTTTGCGAAAAAACATTTTTTCTTGCGCGAATATTCCTTATATTTGCGGTCAGTCTTATTGCTTACGCACCGCGCACCGGACTTCGTCCGACGTTCGCTATAAGCTGACACGCGAATATAACACATATCGCAAAATTTTTGTATATTTGCACTAATAAAAACAGCATAATATGAAAGAGCCATTAAACATTGACTGGTCAGGACTATCGTTCGGCTATATGACAACCGACTACAACGTGCGTTGCTCCTACAAAAACGGCGAATGGGGCGAAATCGAAACCACTTCGTCGGAGTTGATTCCCATGCACATGGCAGCAACTTGCCTCCACTACGGACAAGAGGCTTTCGAAGGGCTTAAAGCCTTTCGCGGCAAAGACGGCAAAGTCCGCGTGTTCCGCATGGACGAAAACGCTCGCCGCATCCGTCTGTCGGCTGAAGGCATCATGATGCCGCCAATCCCCGAAGAGAAGTTCTGCGAAATGGTCAAACTCGTCGTACGTCTCAACGAGCGCTTCATTCCGCCTTACGGCACAGGCGCTTCGCTATATATCCGCCCGTTGCAAATCGGCATCACCGCTCAAGTCGGCGTTAAGCCCGCAAAGGAGTATCTGTTCATCATTTTCGTTACGCCCGTTGGCCCGTACTTCAAAGGCGGCTTTGCCACTACGCCGTACGTTATCACGCGCCGCTACGACCGCGCCGCACCGCTCGGCACGGGTACGTTCAAGGTAGGTGGCAACTATGCTGCCAGCCTCCGCGCAAGCCAAGAAGCACATGCTGCCGGCTATAGCGCCGAATTCTACCTCGACGCGCGCGAGAAAAAATACATGGACGAATGTGGTGCCGCTAACTTCTTCGGCATCAAAAACAATACCTACGTCACGCCGCTCTCGACGTCGATTCTTCCGTCGATTACTAACAAGAGTCTTATCCAACTCGCCGAAGACATGGGTATGACCGTCGAGCGCCGTCACGTGCCCGAAGAAGAACTCGCTACGTTCGAAGAAGCCGGCGCTTGCGGCACAGCTGCCGTTATAAGCCCCATCGAGCGCATCGACGATCCCGAAAACAACCGCTCTTACGTCATATCCAAAGACGGTAAGCCAGGTCCTGTCAGCACTCGCCTCTACAACACGCTTCGCGGCATCCAACTCGGCGAAATCGACGACATCCACGGCTGGAACACTATCGTTATCGAATAGCCGCTATGACCGTCGACGAAGCTCGCAAGACGCTGCTTAATTATTACGATTCCGACTCCGACCTCTTCCGGCTGCTGTGGCTTCATAGCAGCCAAGTGGCGGAGCTGTCGGTAGCCATTGCGCGTCGATTGGAGGAGCCTGTCGACGTCGACTTTGTCGCCGCAGCAGCAATTCTTCACGACGTCGGCATCTTCCAATGCCACGCACCGTCGATTCTCTGCACGGGCACGGAACCTTACATCCGCCATGGCGTTATCGGCGCCGAACTGCTGCGTCTCCGCCGCGAAGGGCTCGAGCCGTTTGCTCGCGTCTGCGAACGCCATACCGGTGCCGGACTCACAGCCGCCGAAATTGCCGCCGAGGGTTTGCCTTTGCCGCACGTCGACCTCGTCCCCGAAACCGTCGAAGAGCAGATTGTATGCTATGCCGACAAATTTTTCTCCAAGTCGAGTCCGAATAAGTTTAAGTCGGTCGACGCCGTTCGCATTTCGATGGCGCGTTTCGGCGACGACACGCTTCGCCGTTTCGACGCTATGCACAGCCGTTTCGGCTTTATTTTCAAATCCTAATCTATATGAAGTATTTCTTGATTGCCGGTGAGGCTTCCGGCGATTTGCATGCCTCGCTTCTCATCGAAGCCTTGAAGAAGGCTGACGCCGATGCTCAATTCCGCTTTCTCGGCGGCGACATGATGGCTCGCCAAGCCGGTGTCGAGCCCGTGATTCACTATCGCCGCATGGCGTATATGGCGTTTGCCGAGGTGATTCGTCATCTGCCCGAAATACTTTCCAATATGCGCCGCGCTCGCCGTGCCATCGACGAGTTCAGCCCCGATGCGGTCATCCTCATCGACTATCCTTCGTTCAACCTTAAAATCGCAAAATATGCCTTCTCGAAAGGCATTCCGGTCTACTACTACATATCGCCGAAAGTCTGGGCGTGGAAGGAGTGGCGCGTGCGCGACATCCGCAAATACGTCCGCCGCGTGTTCTCCATTCTGCCTTTCGAAACCGAATTCTATGCCCGTCACGGCTACAACGTCGACTATGTGGGCAATCCTACCGCCAACGAAATTGCCGCCGTGCGCTCGTCGCTGATGCCTTTCGACGAACTGCTGCACTCTATCGGCATTGCCGACCGACGACCCGTCATCGCGCTCTTGCCCGGCTCGCGCTTGGGCGAGATTCGCAACAATCTGCCCATAATGTATGCCGCCGCAGCGCGGTTCGCCAACTTTCAGCCGATTGTTGCCGCCGCACCGTCGGTCGACCGCAACTTCTACGCACAGGTGCTCGCTCGCGCCGGTATTAAAGCAAATCCCGTGCTCGTCGAAGGACACACTTTCGACTTGGTAGCCGCATCGGCTGCCGCGCTCGTCACTTCGGGTACGGCTACCCTCGAAACCGCCGTGCTCGGCACTCCGCAGGTGGTGTGCTACCGCGCCAACGGCTCGAAACTCTCGTACAAACTTTTCGAGCGCATCTTGAAAGTCCGATTCGTGTCGTTGCCCAATCTGATTGCCGACGACGAAGTCGTGCCCGAAATGCTTCTGCACCGCTGCACGCCCGATTTGGTCGCCGAACGCCTTGAGCCGCTGCTCTTCGACTCGCCCGAATATCGCGCACAAGTAGCAGGCTATCAGCGCATTGCCGACCGCCTTGGTTCGAGCGACAGCGCAGTTGCCGCCGCAAGCCAAATTATCGAGGATTTTCGCTAAAAATTATCGCTCGCTATAACGCCGCGAGCAGTGCCGTGCTCACAAGCATGTAAATCATCATGCCTATAATGTCGTTGGTAATGGTGATAAACGGCCCCGTGGCAATTGCCGGGTCAATCTTCAACCGCTCGAGCATCAACGGTACGAATGTGCCGAAAATAGCGGCAAACATCACTACCGCAAAGAGCGACACCGACACCGATACCGTGGTCTGAATGTCGGGCTTGAACAGGAAAAAGTTATAGGCAAACACCAACAGCGAAATGATGCAGGCGTTGATGACCGCCACGCCGATTTCTTTGATGATTTGTTGCATGGCGTGCTTCAGGTCGAGCGAACCGTTGGCAAGACCTTGCACGACGATTGCCGACGACTGTATGCCGACGTTTCCGCCCGTACCGCCAATCAGCGGGATGAAGAGCGCCATCGACGGATTCGTGGCGAAACTTGCCTCGAAATTGCCCAAAATCAGCGAGTTCGATAGTCCGCCAATCATGCCGATGAGCAGCCAGGGTAGGCGTGCCTTGGTCTGGTCGAGCAGTTTGTCGCGCGTTTCGATGTCTTTCGACAGACCGGATGCTCTTTGGTAGTCGCGTTCATTCTGTTCGCGAGCCTCGTCCATGATGTCGTCGAAGGTAATGCGTCCGACAAGGCGTCCGATGGAGTCGACTACCGGCATCACCGGCAGGTTATATTTTTCGAAGGCGATGACCACATCGTCGAGAGGCTCGTCGGCTTTGACGCTGTAGGTCTCCGTCTCCATAATATGCTTGATTTTCGACACCGAAGGGTGGGTGATAAGCGTCTTCAGCGGAAGGATGCCTTTGAGCTTCTTATCGTCGTCGACAACGTATACGTAGTAGACCTCGTCCATATCTTCGGCTTGTTCGCGCATACGTTTGACGCATTCGGGCATCGACCAATTCTCGTTGACGACAATCATTTCTTTACCCATCAAACCGCCGGCGGTGTCGTCGTCGTACTTCATCAGGTCGATAATCGAGCCTGCTTGCTGCACGTCGTCGACGTGTGCCAACACTTCCTCCTGGTCTTCCTTGTCAAGCTCTTGGATAAGGTCGACGGCGTCGTCGGTATCAAGGTTTTCGATGAACGTCTTGGCGATATCTTTGTTCGGAATATGTTCGAGCAGTCGGTGGCGGTCGTCTTCGTCGAGCTCCATAAGGGTTTCGGCGGCGGTTTCGTCGTCGAGCAACGTAAAGACGAACACGGCATCGTCGATGTCTACCTCCTGAAGAAGTTCGGCAACGTCGGCGGGGTGCATATCCTCAAGACCGGTACGCACCTCTTCTTCCTGTCGATTTTCTATCGATTTTACTATCTCTTTTTTCTCTACCTCTTCTTGCTCTTTCATACTTGTCCGAAGATTAAATTTGTGAGGTTAACGAAGTCGTCCACGCTGAGTTGCTCGGGTCGACGGTTGAAAATCGGGTCGGCGGCTATTGTGGCATCGCCGATAAGCGATTTGAGCGAATTGCGCAGCGTTTTGCGGCGCTGTCCGAACGCCGTCTTGACGACGGTCTTGAATTTTGCCTCGTCGCATCCGAGCGTAGTCACCGCGTTGCGCGTCAGCCTGATGACGCCCGACTTGACTTTTGGCGGCGGGTTGAACACGTGCTCCGACACGGTGAACAGATATTCGCAGTCGTACCACGCTTGCAGAAGCACCGACAGAATGCCGTAGGTCTTGCTCCCCGGCTTGGCGGTAATGCGCTCTGCTACTTCTTTCTGGAGCATACCCGAGCAGCACACCACGCGGTCGCGGTAGTCGAGCACTTTGAAGAATATCTGCGACGAGATGTTGTAAGGGTAGTTGCCGATTATGCAGAACCGACCGTCGTAAATCGAGCCGAGGTCGAGCCGCAGAAAGTCGTCGGCGATGATTCTGCCGTCGAGTTGCGGAAAGTTGCGCTCCAGGTAGTCGACCGATTCGCCGTCGAGTTCGACAACGCGCAAATCGTGCCCTTTCGCCAAGAGAAATTCGGTGAGTACACCCATACCCGGTCCCACTTCCAGAACCGGCGAACCCACATAGCCTTGGAGCGTATCGGCGATACGCTCGGCAATCGACAAGTCGACAAGAAAGTGTTGTCCGAGAGCCTTTTTTGGTCGCACTTTTTGCATCGTTGTTCTACTTTAGTTTTTATTATGCGCCGCCCGGCGCCTCTTATTAAAGCAAAGGTACTATATTTTTTACCAAAATGCAACAAAAAGTTAGAGCGCGTTCCTTAAATTTTTGGGGTCTATAAAAATAGCTTTCCTTAGATATTCCACTCACTGAGTAGAAAATCTAAGGAAAAACTCGTGGAATTTTGCAAATCTGCAACCGCGCAGGGGGCTATTCCATTGGCGGGAAGGTGCTTCCGTAGGTTGCTATGCGGTGGGGAACGCCTTTGAAGTTGCAGACGAAGTCGCAATGCATCACGGTGCCGTCGGTGTCGACTTTGAAATTGAAGTCGGTGAATGCGAATTGCTCA
>JAQXVL010000123.1 GCA_029224905.1 Bacteroidales bacterium | reverse complement strand
GATGGCTTGAATTGTAAATTCTTTGATGGTCATTTTCCGCTCGATGATGCGTTTGAGTGCGTTGATAGCCGCGTCGACAGGTCCGTTGCCCGATGCTGCCGCTTCAAACTTCTCGCCACTTATGTTCAGCCCGATGCTTGCCACCGAACGAATGCCTACGCCGCTCGTCACCTGCAGGTATTCCAAGCGCACTCTATGGCTTGCCGTGCGGTCGGCGCCGGCGAGTAGTAGGATGTCGTCGTCGTTGATGTCTTTCTTCTTGTCGGCAAGTTTGAGGAAGTCGGCGTAGACTTTGTCGAGTTGCTCGGGCGTAAACTTCACGCCGAGCACGTTCAGACGATTCTTCAATGCGGCGCGACCGCTACGCGCTGTCAGCACGATTGAATTGTCGTCGATGCCCACGTCTTGGGGATTGATAATCTCGTAGGTCTGTACGTTTTTCAACACGCCGTCTTGGTGGATGCCCGACGAATGTGCAAACGCATTCTTGCCGACGATAGCCTTGTTGGGCTGAACGGGCATATTCATCAGGCTCGACACCAAACGGCTCGTCGAGTAGATTTTCTGGGTGTTGATGTTGCAATCGATGTCGATGTCGTTATGGCAGCGAATAATCATTGCAATTTCTTCGAGCGCGGTGTTTCCGGCACGTTCGCCGATACCGTTGATTGTCACTTCCACCTGACGTGCACCGGCAGTGACGCCGCTCATCGTGTTGGCGGTTGCCATGCCCAAGTCGTTGTGGCAGTGAGTCGATATGATTGCTTTGTCGATGCAGTCGACGTGGTCGAACAGATATTTTATCTTTGCACCGTACTCCGCCGGAAGGCAGTAGCCCGTGGTGTCGGGAATGTTGACAACGGTGGCGCCGGCACGAATCACGGCTTCGACCACGCGCGCCAGATATTCGTTGTCGGTACGTCCGGCGTCTTCTGCGTAGAATTCCACGTCGTCGACGTAGCGGCGAGCGTATTTGACGGCAGCCACGGCGCGCTCGATGATTTCTTCGCGGTTGGAGTTGAATTTATACTTAATGTGCGAATCCGACGTGCCGATACCTGTGTGAATGCGTTTGTGGCGTGCGTAGCGTAGCGCATCGGCTGCCACGTCGATATCTTTTTCTACGGCTCTGGTCAGGGCGCATATTGTGGGCCATGTTACCGCTTTCGAAATTTCTATAACCGAATTGTAGTCACCGGGACTCGACACGGGGAAACCTGCCTCTATAACGTCGACGCCGAGTGCTTCGAGAGCCTTTGCCACTTGTATCTTTTCTACCGTATTCAATTGACAACCCGGCACTTGCTCGCCGTCGCGCAGCGTTGTGTCGAAAAACATTAATTTGTCGCTCATATCTTTTCAAAATAAAAAAACCTTTCTCGCGTAGTTCGTAGAAAGGTCCTTGTCGTTATAATTCTTTTACGTTTGTGCGTCTCCAAACTTGCGCAGAACCTCTCTATACCGACCGAATAATTAGACCGGATAGTAGAATAGATAGAGAGATAATGTTGAAGTTTGTCATCGCTTTGTTCGTTTATTTGACTGCAAAATTACACATTTTTCTCGGATTTGCAAAATATTTAGCGTAATTTTTGGAAAATTACTTTCTAATTGAAATCTAATTGAAATCGATGCGTTGTCGCTATGCTGCGCGGCGGTAGAGGAAGATGCCGATTATCAGGTAGACCACATTTGGAATCCACATTGCGATGAACGGCGTAGTGTAGCCGGAGATGGCGAACGTCGACGTGACGGTGGAGAATAGGATGTAGGAGAAACTCAGCACGAGTCCGATTCCGATGTTGATGCCCATTCCGCCCTTGACTTTCTTCGACGATAGCGACATACCGATAAGCGTCAGGATGAACGCGGCGGCGGTCATGGCAAATCGTCGATGCAGCTCGATTTCGAAGCCTTTGATGTTGGCAACGCCTCGCATCTTTTGCCGATTTATATAATTATATAGGTCGGGGGTTGTCATTTTTTCGTGGTCGTTTTGGGCGATGAGGAAGTCGCGCGGCTCGATGGGGACGACGGTGTCGAGGCGTCCGCCTTGGCGGATTTCTTCTTTCATGCCTTTAAAGTCGCGAATCATGTAGTCGCGCACGGTCCAGCGGTAGAGTGTGTCGTAGACGGCGCTCGAAGCGGTCAGGCGCGAGCGGATCACTTTGCCGTCGAACTTCTCGAGCGAGAAGTTGTAGGCGGTTTTTGTGCGGTTGTCGAAGCGCGACATGTAGGCGATTTCGCCGGGTACAACTTGCAGCTGGATGTTTGAGCCGTAGTCGACGGCTTTATTTTTGATGTATTTATTCTGATAGTCAATTCGTTTGACGTTCGCCGGAGGGATGATAAATGCGTCGAGTGTAAAGGTGAAAATCGCAATGACGAGCGCCGACACCATATAGGGCACGAGTAGCCGTCGGAAACTGACGCCGCTCGATAGTATGGCAATTATCTCGGAGTTGCCGGCAAGTTTCGAGGTGAAGAAAATTACGGCAATGAAGGTGAAGAGCGGGCTGAATTGGTTTGCCATATAGGGTAGATAGTTGACGTAGTAGTCAAAAATCGTGGCTTTCAGCGGCGCTTGCAAGAATTTGTCCATCTTTTCGTTGACGTCAAACATGACGATGATTGCCAGGATGAGCAGGATGGCAAAGAAGTAAGTTCCGAGAAACTTGCGTATGATGTATAGGTCGAGTTGCTTGATTTTCATTGTTTGATAGTTATAATCGTTGCATAACTCTTACGACGGTTTCTTCTTTCCAAGCGTTGAAGTCGCCGAGCAGGATGTGTCGACGTGCTTCGCCGACGAGCCAGAGGTAGAAAGCGAGGTTGTGGATAGAAGCAATCTGCATGGCGAGAAGTTCTTGAGCGGCGAAGAGGTGTCGCAGGTAGGCGCGCGAGTAGATGCGGTCGACAGCAGCGGCGCCGTCGGCTTCGATAGGCTCGAAGTCGTCAGCCCATTTGCGGTTGCGCATGTTCATTATGCCGTTTTTGGTGAAGAGCATACCGTTTCTGCCGTTACGAGTCGGCATAACGCAGTCCATCATGTCGACGCCACGGCTGATTGCTTCGAGGATGTTTGCGGGCGTGCCCACACCCATCAGGTAGCGCGGCTTGTCGGCGGGAAGGATGTCGTTGACCAGTTCAATCATTTCGTACATCTTCTCGGTAGGTTCGCCGACTGCAAGTCCGCCGATGGCATTACCTTCGGCACCCAAATCTCTGACAAATTTGGCAGATTCGGTGCGCAGGTCGGGGTAGACGCAGCCTTGAACGATTGGGAAAAACGTCTGTCGGTAGCCGTATTTGCCCTCGGTTTCGTTGAAATGGTTCCAGCCGCGGCGCAGCCAATTGTGCGTCAGAGCGAGTGACTTTTTGGCATACGAGTAGTCGGAATCTCCGGGCGGGCATTCGTCGAGAGCCATCATAATGTCGGCGCCGATGGAGCGCTGAATGTCGACGACGCCTTCGGGGGTGAAGAGGTGCTTCGAGCCGTCGATGTGCGAGCGGAAGTAGGCGCCTTCTTCGCGTAGGCGGCGGTTTGCCGAGAGCGAGAACACTTGAAATCCGCCGCTGTCGGTAAGGATGGGGCGATTCCACGAGTTGAACTTATGCAGTCCGCCTGCTTGCTCGAGGATGGCTGTGCCCGGGCGAAGGTAGAGGTGATAGGTGTTGCCCAAGATGATTTGGGCTTTCACTTGCTCTTCCAACTCCGTGACGTGCACGCCTTTGACCGAGCCGACGGTACCTACGGGCATGAATATCGGCGTCTGTATGGTGCCGTGGTCGGTGGTTATCACGCCTGCGCGGGCGTTACTATTTATGTCTTGTGCTTCTAATTTGAAATCCATATTGGCGCTTTAAGACCACAAAATTACATAGAATTATTTGATTTTCGACCTATTTTGCCCGGAAATGTTATCAATCGCGGTTTGGCACAGTTATTGTAACATATCGAAGCAGAACAAAAAAACAATTTAGATTATGAATTTCGACAATTTTACAATTAAGTCACAAGAAGCCATTCAAATGGCTGTCGACACTGTGCGACGCAACGGTGGTCAGGTCGTTGAGCCTGAACATCTGTTGAAAGCAGTGATTGTTAAAGGTGAGTCGGTTGTAAAATTTATTTTCCAAAAGTTGGGAGTCAACCCGCAAACGGTCGACGCACAATTGGAGAAAGTAATATCGACTCAGCCGAAAGTTTCGGGCGGCGAACAGTATCTGTCGCGCCAAGCCAACGACGTGCTTCAAAATGCCGTTGCGAGCGCGCACGACCTTGGAGATGAGTATGTAACTATAGAGGGTATTCTGCTCGGCTTGCTCAAGACCGACTGCAACGCATCGAAGATTCTTAAGGATGCCGGCATGACCGAGCGCGAACTCCGTGCCGCCATCGACGAACTTCGCAAGGGTACTAAGGCGACGACCCAGAGTGCTGAAGACCGCTATAACGCGTTGAGCAAATATGCCATCAATCTTAACGAACGCGCGCGTACCGGCAAACTCGACCCGGTTATCGGCCGCGACGACGAGATTCGTCGTGTGCTGCAGATATTGAGCCGCCGTACGAAGAACAACCCTATCTTGGTTGGCGAGCCGGGTACGGGTAAGACGGCGATTGCCGAAGGACTGGCGCAACGTATCGTCAGAGGCGATGTGCCCGAAAATCTGAAGTCCAAGCAACTCTATTCGCTCGATATGGGTGCGCTGATTGCCGGCGCAAAGTATAAAGGCGAATTCGAGGAGCGTCTGAAAGCCATCGTCAACGAGGTGACGCAAAGCGACGGTGAGATAATCTTGTTTATCGACGAGATTCACACTCTTGTCGGAGCCGGCAAGGGCGAAGGCGCTATGGATGCCGCCAACATCCTCAAACCGGCGCTTGCTCGAGGCGATATGCGTAGCATCGGTGCGACCACGCTCGACGAATATCAGAAGTATTTCGAGAAAGATAAGGCTCTCGAGCGCCGTTTCCAAATAGTGATGGTTGACGAGCCCGACGAAATGAGCAGTATCGCCATCCTGCGAGGCCTTAAAGAGCGTTACGAAAACCACCACAAGGTGCGTATCCTCGACGAAGCCATCATCGCCGCCGTGCAACTCTCGCAACGATACATCACCGACCGATTCCTCCCCGATAAGGCTATCGACCTAATCGACGAAGCCGCTTCGAAGTTGAGAATCGAAATCGACTCCGTGCCGCAATCGCTCGATGAGATTATTCGTAAGATTGCTCAACTCGAAATCGAGCGCGAAGCACTCCGTCGCGAAGGCGAGTCGGAGAAGATTGCTCAAATTGAGAAAGAACTTGCTCGCCTGCAAGAGGAGCGCAGCAACTATATGGCAAAATGGACTGCCGAGAAAGACCTTATCAACAAGATTCAACAGAATAAGGTCGACATCGAGAACCTCAAGTTTGAGGCGGACCGTGCCGAGCGCGACGGCGACTACGCCCGCGTGGCTGAGATTCGCTATTCGCGCATCAAGACTAAGGAGGACGAAAACGCCGCCTACGAGGCAAAGTTGCGCGACATGCAGGGCGACAAATCGCTCATCAAGCAAGAGGTCGACGCCGAAGATGTTGCCGACATCGTGTCGCGTTGGACAGGCATTCCCGTGTCGAAGATGGTAAAAAGCGAGCGCGAGAAACTTCTTCACCTCGAAGAAGAGCTTCATCGTCGCGTGGTTGGGCAAGACGAAGCAATCTGCGCCATTGCCGACGCCATTCGCCGTAGTCGTGCCGGGCTAAACGACCCGAATCGTCCCATCGGCTCGTTTATCTTCCTCGGTACAACCGGTGTGGGTAAAACCGAACTCGCCAAGGCGCTTGCCGACTACCTCTTCAACGACGAAGCCGCTATGACGCGTATCGACATGAGCGAATATCAAGACAAGTTCTCGACCACTCGACTCATCGGCCCTCCTCCCGGCTACGTAGGCTACGAAGAAGGCGGACAACTCACCGAGGCAGTGCGCCGCAAACCGTATTCGGTTGTGCTCTTCGACGAAATCGAAAAAGCGCATCCCGACGTGTTCAACGTGCTGTTGCAAGTGCTCGACGACGGTCGGTTGACCGACAACAAAGGTCGTACGGTCAACTTCAAGAATACAATCATCATAATGACGTCGAATATGGGTTCGTCGCTCATTCGCGACCGCTTTGCATCGATGACCGACGCCAATCGCGAGCAGACCGTTGAGGCTACCAAGCGCGACGTGCTTGAGATGCTTAAGTCGAATGTCCGTCCGGAGTTTTTGAACCGTATCGACGAGGTGATAATGTTTGCGCCGTTGACGAAAGACCAAATTCAAAGCATCGTCGGCTTGCAGATTGATGCACTCAAGAGCAAACTTGCCGCAACGGGCATCAACCTTTCGATTACCGACGCCGCACTTACGCTGCTTGCCGAGCGAGGCTACGACCCCGAATTCGGTGCTCGTCCGGTGCGCCGTGTGGTACAGCGCGACATCCTCAACCCGTTGTCGAAGAGCATCCTTTCGGGTGCCGTCGATCGTGTAAACGGCATCGTTGTCGACGCCCACGACGACTCGTTCGAATTCCGTAACGAATAAATAATAATTGCGTTCTCATAATAAAAAAGCGCAGCAACTATGACCGTTGCCGCGCTTTTTTCGTATTTTATTTGTAATATTCGATGTCGATTTGCAGGTGTTGGCGGAAGGTTCCGTAGGTGTCGGGTTTGTATAATGTAAGCCTCGAGATGCGTTCGCGGTCGTCGAAGACGTATGCGATGCGTTTCTGCGTGCCGTCGACCACTGCCGCGTAGGGGATGTTTCTACCGCTTTGCCCGTAGAGCGCAGTCTGCAGAAGTGGCAGAATCGGCATCGGATTGCTCTCGGTCAGGCACAGTGCGGCTGCCATTGTCAGGTCGATGTTTGCGTCGCTTCTAACCGGTCCGGAGGCGCTGAACGATGCCGATTTTTCCGCCGATAGCGCGGCGAGATTCATGCCGTCCCACGTCATTCGGTACGGTCCGACTTCCGCAGGCAACGCCTCGCCGTAGGCGACCGCATAGTCGTCGATTTTGCTCAGCCGAAGGTCGCTGATAAGTGCCGTGGCTGTGAGCGCTCCCGAAAAGCGCACTTCGTCGGTGCTGTAAGTAATGTCGGTGATTTCTTCGCTCGACGCCGCGCTGTGAGTGGCACGAATGATGCGTCCGTGATTGTCGTACGTCAACGTGACCGATTCGCTGCGAAGTAGTTGCATGTCGGTGTCGTATTCGTTGAGGGTGATGCTTTTGACGATGTTGTAGGCGTCGGTAAATGCAATTTCGCCGGGCGGAGTAGTGGGGTTTTCGGGCATGCCGGGACTGCCAGGATCGTCGGGGTTGTCGGGTGTGTCGGGATTGACGGGCACGTCGGCTGCGGTTTGCGTAAGGCGAAACTCGAGCGTGTCGAAACCCGAGCGCACAACGATTGTTGCCGAGCGTTCGGCGGCTGACGTGTTGGCGTCGACTTTTGCATAAAGCGTATAGTCGCCTGCTTCGCCGACATCTTCCGACAGGCTGAACCATTCGCTGTCGCCTTTGACGTAACTGTACCAATTGCCGTAGGCGGTAAACGAGCCCAGCGCAACTTCGGCGGCATCGGCGTCGACCGTAACGTCGGCGTTGTTGCCCGACAGACCTTTGACAGGGTCGCTCGATTCGTTGCATCCCGCCGCAAGACAAGCTATGATGATTAGAAATATATATCGCAAATCCATTTGACGTACAAACTTTCGCCAAAAATAGTGATTATATTTGTTTCGGTCAAACAAAAAAGCAAGACTTCCGGCTGAAAGTCCTGCTTTTTATTATAAAGGTTTATTTTTCGAGCAGATCTTGGGGTACGGGCGGCGGGGTTTCGTCGTCGGGATGCGTGCCGGCGTTGGGCTGCGTGCCGACTGCTTTGTCGTCGGTATTGTTGTCCGTTTTGTCGGTGGCAGTGGACTCGTTAGACTTGATAATCTCGTCGGCGCGCGAACTCCATTGGCGTTTGCCGAAAATGCGTTCAACGTCTTCGGTGTAGATTACTTCGCGGTCGAGTAGGATGTCGCGCAACTCGTTGTGGCCTGCAGCGTGGGTGCGGAGCAGCTCTTTGGCGCGTTCATACTGTTCGTTGATGAGTCGCGACACTTCCGAGTCGATAACTTGTGCGCGCGATTCGCTGTAAGGCTTGGTGAAGCCGTAGTCTTGCCCGGTTGAGTCGTAGTAGCAGACGTTTGGCAGCGAGTCGCTCATGCCGTAGAATGCCACGTAGGTGTATGCTTGCTTGGTTGCTCGTTCGAGGTCGTTGAGTGCGCCGGTCGAAATGTGTCCGGTGAAGAGTTCTTCGGCGGCGCGTCCACCGAGCAGCGAGCAAATCTCGTCGAGGATGGCTTGACGCGGCGTGATTTGACGTTCTTCGGGCAGATACCAAGCGGCGCCGAGTGCTTTTCCGCGAGGCACAATCGTTACCTTAATGAGCGGATTTGCGTATTGCAGGTGCCAACTGATTGTGGCGTGACCGGCTTCGTGACAAGCAATCGATTCGCGCTCTTCGCGTGTGGTGATTTTCGAGCGCTTTTCAAGTCCGCCGACGATGCGGTCGACGGCGTTCATAAAGTCTTGCGGCTCAACGGATTTCTTGCCGGCGCGGGCTGCGATGAGGGCAGCCTCGTTGCATGCGTTTGCGATGTCGGCACCGGAGAAACCGGGCGTCTGGCGAGCAAGTAGGTCGACGTTGACGTCGGGCGACGTTTTTACGCCGCGCAGGTGCACGTTGAAGATAGCCTTACGGTCGTTCAAGTCGGGCAGGTCGACGTAGATTTGGCGGTCGAAGCGTCCGGCGCGCAGAAGTGCTTTGTCGAGGATGTCGGCGCGGTTGGTTGCGGCGAGAACGATGATACCGCTATTTGTGCCGAAGCCGTCCATCTCGGTAAGCAGTTGGTTGAGCGTGTTTTCGCGTTCGTCGTTCGAGCCCATATTCGGGTTTCGTCCGCGGGCACGTCCCACGGCGTCGATTTCGTCGATGAAGATGATGCACGGCGCTTTTTCTTTGGCTTTCTTAAAGAGGTCGCGTACGCGCGAGGCGCCGACACCGACAAACATCTCGACGAAGTCGGAGCCCGAAAGCGAGAAGAACGGCACGTTGGCTTCGCCGGCTACAGCCTTGGCGAGCAGTGTTTTACCTGTTCCGGGAGGGCCTACAAGGAGTGCGCCCTTGGGGATTTTACCTCCCAGCTCGGTATAGCGTTTCGGGTTTTTGAGAAATTCGACGATTTCTTCCACTTCGGTTTTTGCTTCTTGGAGTCCGGCAACATCTTTGAAGGTAACGCGTGTGCTTTTGTCTTTGTCGAAGAGTTGGGCTTTCGACTTTCCAACGCTGAACACGCCGCCACCTGCACCGCCGTCGCCGCGAGTCATTCGGCGCATCATCCAAATCCAGAAGACGATGAGAATAACCAGCGGTCCGAACGACCAAAGGTAGTTCATAAATCCGCCGCTATGGTCGTAGTTGACTTCGCCTTTGAACAAACCGGTGGCGTTCCAGTTTTTCAGGCTTTCCGACAGGTCGCTATCGGTGTGGTAGATTGTGCGGACCACAACGTTCTTTGCGGGATTTTTTGCCGGAAGTTTTACGTCTTTGAAGTTCTCGCGAGCCGAATTGTCGGTAATCTTTGCTTCGAGTTCGTGCTTCTGGGTGTGGACGGTAATTTCGGTTACGCCTTTTTGCAAGATGTATTTTTCCTCAAATTCTGACCAAGGAACGCTCTTTTCGAAGCTCGAATCTTTCGAATACCATATGCCGATAAGGATTGCGCCGATGATGGCGTACATCCAGAATATGTTAAATCGAAAGCTGAAGGTTTTGGGTGTATTCTTTTTCTTCATAATTAATCTAAGTCGGGGATTTCGTTAATCTTGGCATCGTTCCAGAGTTGTTCGAGGTTATAGTGTTCGCGAAACTCGGGCAGGAAAACGTGCACGAAGATGTTGCCGTAGTCAATCACAATCCATTGCGAATTGCGGTATCCGTCGTAGTTGTAAGGCTTTATGCCGGTGTGTTCGAGGACGTATTCGCGTATGGAGTCGGCAATTGCCGAAACTTGCATGGTCGATGTGCCTTGGCAAATCAAGAAATGTTCGGTAGCCACATATTCCAACCCGGTAAGGTCGACATGTGTGATTTGCTTGCCTTTTTTCTCTTGAGCGCCTTCAACAATCGCTTGTAGTAGTTGGTTGTTGTCTGTCATTTATCGTTATTACTGATTTTAGATTGCAAAAATACAAATTTTACTGATACGAAACGTCGTTTGCAGTCAAAATTTGACAGCCACGTTGCTGTGATTATATTGCTTAACAAATAGTATGCCAAAAAAGTTCTTCAACAAAAAAGGCGCCTCCTTGAGCCGGTTGCGCCTTTTTGTGGTTTTGTTGCCGTTGGCTGCTATCCGTATTGGATAGTGCCGTCGGGATTGCGATAGAGGTCGAAACTCTTTTCGTATTGGTCCATAGCGCGGAGGCTCATACCCATGCTTGAGAAACCGCCGTCGTGGAAGAGGTTTTGCATAGTCACCTTGCGCGTGAGGTCGCTGAACATCACGATGCAGTAGTCGGCGCATTCGGCAGCGTCGGCGTTGCCAAGAGGTGACATACGGTTGGCGAAGTCCATGAGCGATTCCATGCCTTTGACACCGCTGCCGGCAGTGGTCATCGTCGGCGATTGCGAGATGGTGTTGATTCTTACGCCTTTTTCGCGACCGTAGATATATCCGAAGCTACGTGCAATCGATTCGAGAAGCGCCTTTGCGTCTGCCATGTCGTTGTAGCCGAACAGCGTGCGTTGTGCTGCCACGTAGGAGAGCGCCACGATGCTGCCGTTTTCGTTAATGGCATCAAGCTTCTTAGCTGATTGAATCATCTTGTGGAACGATATTGCCGAGATGTCGAGGGTTTTGTTGAGCAAATCGTAGTCGAGGTCGTCGTAGAGTTTCTTCTTGCGAACGTTCGGCGACATGCCGATTGAGTGAAGAACGAAGTCGATTTTG
>JAQXVL010000122.1 GCA_029224905.1 Bacteroidales bacterium | reverse complement strand
GCAGCAACACCTATTGATAGAATCTTTTTCATTATATTATTTATTTTTGGTCAGTTACTTGGTGTTGTCGAGCGAGTGGCTTATTTTTCTGTTGATTTCAGCAATGCGGGCTTCGTCCATCTTGACAACCTTTCGGTCGTAGGTCATAAAGCCGTTAACCTCGATTTCGACGTCGGTAGTTTGGGTGTAGACGGCGCCGCACACGCCGAGTTTTGTGAGTTCGAGAAGCATATTTGCATACTCCACATACTTGTCGGTAACTTCCTTTGAACTCTTGAACTGGATGTATCCCCAGTTGCGGTCGGGCGCCCAGAGATGACCGTCCAGAGCATATCCGATGCCGCCGTATTCGCCCACTACGTTGGCTCGATGAGCATCCATCAGGCGCATCTTCGGTGCGGGATAGTTGTGCATGTCGAGGATGTCGCCGCAATGGAAGTAGTTGCCGCCCGAAGCCGAGTTGACGAGGCGTGTCGGGTCGTACTGCTTGGTCCAATTGGTGATTTCGACGGTTTTGAACTGTCCCCAAGCCTCGTTGAAAGGAACCCAAACGCCGATGCACGGGAAGTTGTAGAGTGCGTCCATTATTTCGCGCCATTCCTTGCGATAGGTTGCTTCCGACTCGGGTGTGCGCTCGAATTCGCGACCTTCGAAGTAGTTATGTTGCTGCCAGGGTTGGCACGGCTCGCCGCTGGGCATATCTTGCCAAACGATGATTCCGACGCGGTCGCAGTGAGCATACCAAGTGGCGGGCTCAACCTTTATGTGCTTACGAATCATGTTGAATCCCCATTGCTTGGTCTTGTCGATGTCGTAGACCATAGCCTCGTGGGTCGGAGCGGTGTACAGTCCGTCGGGCCACCAGCCTTGGTCGAGCGGACCATAATGGAATATGTTTTTGTCGTTGAGTTGAAGCACTTCGACTCCGGCTTCCGACATTTTTTTCGAGAACTTGCGCATTGCGAAGTAGCTCTTCACGGTGTCGAGCGTCTTGCCGTCTTTTACGATAGCGATTTCCAGGTCGTAGAGGTTCGGGGCGTCGGGGCTCCAAAGTTTTACGTCGGCAGGAAGTTGAACGCTTACAGCCTCGCCGTTGAGGGCTTTGCCGGTAGCGATAACCTTGCCGCCGTCGAGCACCTTAACCTCTGCAACGATTCCGAGGCAGGGGCACGAAGCCTTCACGTCGACGGTAAGACTCTTGCTGTCGAGGCAGGGAGTGTTGCGCACCGATTCGATGTGAGTGGCAGCCACCGGCTCCATCCACACTGTTTGCCAAATGCCGGTAACGGGAGTATACCAGATGCCGCCGGGCTCGCTCACCTGCTTTCCGCGAGGCTGTCCGCCCTTGTCGGTGGGGTCCCACACGCGCAGTTCGATGGTGTTGTTGCCCTTAACCAGCGCCGGTGTGATGTTGAAATGGAACGGCGCATAACCACCGGTGTGGCTGCCCACCTTGATGCCGTTAACCCACACGTCGGTTTTCCAATCGACGGCACCGAAATGCAGAATCACGTCTTTACCTTTCCAGTTGGCAGGCACGGTGAAAGTGCGCTTATACCAGAGTTCGTTTTCTTCACCTACTCTCTTCTCAACGCCCGAGAGAGCCGATTCGGGGCAGAACGGCACGATGATTTTGCCGTCCATCTTGGCAGGCACTTGCTCGCCGCGCGGACGAATTGCATAATCCCATTCGCCGTTAAGGTTTTTCCATTCACTGCGAACCATCGTAGGACGCGGATATTCGCCGCGAACGTTGTTTACATCGATTTCGTCCGCCCACTTTGTAGTGATGTGGGTGGCACCTACTGCGGGTACCGATGCGCACAACGCACAGGTCAGTGCTGCTGAAAGCATGAGTTTCTTAATCATGTCGGTTGTTCTATTTTTAGTTTTGTTATTAGATTTTATGTTAGGTATCTGTTTGTTGTTCAGTTGTTTATCTTGAGCAGATTCTAGGCTCATAGATAGGCGTTCAATGCCTCGAACGGTTAATTCAGCACGAAGTTACGATATTTTTCGAAATAATCAATCATTTCGAGTGAAAAATAAAAAGAGGGCGCGTGCCCTCTTTTTATTTTGTGGCGCAACGTGTTATGGTTGCTTGAAGAGTTCTTTGATGGTACCTAACGAGCCGAGGACGTTGGTTGCCTCATAGGGCAAGTAGACGGTCTTCGTTGCCGGTCCGGTAGCCATTTCTTTGAGCGTTTCGATATATT
>JAQXVL010000121.1 GCA_029224905.1 Bacteroidales bacterium | reverse complement strand
TTAATCCACAAACGTCCATTGTTCAAGTCACCGCTCACGGAGAGTTGTGCGCCGACGACTTCACCGTCGTGCGTCGAGTCGGTAACGAGGACACGCGGGTCTGACGAATCGTTGTCCCAAATGTAGATGTAGAAATTAGTGCCTGCCGACGAGATGCTCGAAGCAACGATTTTTCCGCCAATGACGGCGATACCCGAAAGTTTGAATAGTGCATTTTGGATGCCGTTGACGCTCAGCGAACCCGTTTGCGCACCCGTGTAGGCATCGATAATCTTGATAGCCGGAGTGCCACCCGTTTTGCAGTGAAGAGCGTATATTTTGCCGTCTTTGAAAGCAATCGTGCGGAGATAATCGCCGGTGCCGGAAATGTCGAGCCACGAGCCGAGCGACGCATTGCCCGAGAAGTTCCAAACTTCGGTCATTTCAGTGATGTTGTCGTCGAACGAAACCACCGGAGTTTGAGCCGTAGCCGTACCTGTGAGCGAAACAGTCACAGCCGTTGCATTTGCGCTCGTTGCAGTAAGCGTTGCGCTATGGCTTCCTGCTGCTGTCGGGCTATAGGTGACGGTGATGTCAGCCGAGCCGGCGCTTTGTGCAATCGATGTAGAGCTTAGCGAGAAGAGGTCGGCGTTAGCACCCGAGAGAGCGAGGTTGATAGCTCCTTGGAGGTTTGCACCGCTGATTTTCACAGTCTTGGTAGTCGGTGTGCCTGCAACGGTCGACAGGCTCAACGAAGAAGCGCTTGCCGAAATCGACGGAGTAGTAGGTTCGGGCTCAGCCGGCTTAATCGGAGAAACGCTATGAGTAGGCACGCTACCGTGAGCAAAATATGCCATACCTTGGCTTGTCGAGCAAACCCAAGCCTCAACGTATGTCGAGCCGTCGGTATTAATCATGCAGTCGCCTGTTACGTTAATGTTCTTCGTAGCCTTGCCAAGTCCATCGCTCGGGAACTCGCCAACGTTGGTAGTCGACGAGAAGTTGCCCGTATTGTCGATAATAATCTTCATGCGGCCACCCATATAGGTGTCATTGCTGGAAGTATGGTCGTTAAACTTGAGGTTAGCGGCATATTTGACGCCCAGCCAGTTAAATTCGTGGTGGCTTGCGCCCCAAGTTTCGCCGGTATTTACTTGGCATTGACGAGTAGCCGTTCCGCCGGCAGTGCCTGTACACCAAGCCGGATAGCAGCTCTTACCATCGACCCACCAGCCTGAAGATTTCGGATAAGCACGCGAAGTTGTTCCTGTGGCGAGTTGAGTAGAGCCGTCGGTGGTGACGAGAGTAGAAACAGTCGACCACGCGCCGCTACTGTTGCGACGATATTCGATAATCTTAGTTTGCGAGTTCTGGTCGACGCAGAAAGCAACGCGGAGATCGCTCCAGCTGCCGCCGAGTTCCATACAGTCGCCCATGCGAGTCATGCCCTGGAAATCGGTAGTAGAAAGAACCAAATAAGGCTCAGCCGAATCGCTATCCCAAGCATAAATGCGGAGGTCATTACTATTGTTGGAAGTTGCGAGGTTGCAAGCCACGATATGTCCGTCGATGCATTTCACGTCGCAGTATTTCAGCGTACCGGCGCCAACGACGCTGTTTTCGTTAAGGTTTCCGAGGTCTTCGCCGGTTTGTGCGTTAATAACCTTAATATTTGTATGGTCGTATACGCAATAGAGTTTACCGTCCTTGTAGCAGAAATTGCGCACCTTCGAAGCATCCCAACCCTTCTGAGTCTTGGAGTTGCGTTGCTCCGAGAAGTTCCATTTTTCCGTCAAGTTCAACGGCGGTGCCTTAACGGTAGCTGTGATGGGCACAGTCTTCGAAACGCTGCCGCTTACAAGTTTGATGTAGAAATTATAGTCGACGGCTGTACCACCTGAACCATAAGTACCGATTTTGTCAGAGATGTTGAAAGTCACTTTCACCGTACCGCCGGTCTTGCCGAGGCTGCTAACGTCGGGAGTAAAGCGTCCGGGTGTGGCAGAAGCTACCGTTATGTTCGAAGTAAGGTCTTTACCGGTTACTTTGAACGACAATGTCGGGTGCTCGTTTTGATAGCACTCAAAGTGGAGCGAAGCCGGGCTGACAGTAATAGTCGGATTCGAAGGAGTTGAAGGATTTGTCGATGTTCCGTCGGGCGGGATAGCCACGCAACCCCAATAGAATGCACCGATATTTTTGTGGCCATTGCTGTAGCCGGGCCAGTCGTACGAACTGTAGCGTCCATCCCAGTTCGGGTAAGAAGCGCCGTTGTAGTCACCGTAGGGGTCATGACAAACGAAAGAACCGGTCTTGGCAACGAATGTGGTTGTACCCGACTGAACATAGCAGTTTGTACGGAAACCGAGCACAACGTGACCGCCCGTACCGTTTTGCAAGCAGAACGTATAAGGACGATTGGCTGACGATTCGGAACAGAACTTGCTCCAACTTGAGCTAAACGTAGAGCTCTTCATACCGTTATAGGTATAGAACGACGCCATTTCAGTACTTGGCGAACCGCCGGTCCACATATAAGAATAACCGCCGGCAACGCCGTAAGTCGTACCGCAACCGGAAACCGATACGTTAAGAGTATTCCAGAATCCGTGACCTGTCTTGGGTGAGTTATAGCCACATCCTACATAGTAAGAATAATAGACAGTACCTACGCCGCTTGCACGAGACGTCAAAGCATGTTTATCAAGGAGTCCGTAGTATCCGAGAAGCATACACGACGAAGACGGTGCACAGCTATAGTAACCGTAGCAATAATTTCCGCCGACAGTCGGAGTATCCCAAACTTGGTTGATATACGGGATGTCGAGAGCGCCGATTGAGCCTTCTTTAAGTTTACCGTTTGCTGTTTGCGCCTCGGTAGGAATCACCTTACGAACTACGTTATAGTCCGGACCATCAACACGACCGATACGCTTTCCTTTAGTTAACGTAACGAGCGAAACTTCGCTGCCCGCCTTTGCCATAGCGCCGCCAAACGACTTGACAGCCACTTTGTTAAGGCTGCGAGTACCGCCGGCATAAGTTACCAACAGGCTTCCGTCGGCAGTAAGCGCAACGTCGGTAGGACAGTCGACGCGAGCCGCAATGAGCGACGTTTGAGTCATGCCGTTAAAGGAAGAACGGATGACCGATGCCGAGTTGACAATCAACTCGTTTTCGCGCTCGGCACGAGTGAAGACAAGGTTTTGCGAGTCGTCGGTCCACTTCACAGAAGCAGCCTCGCCGATTTGATACGACTTGCGAGTAGCGCGCTCGTAAACGGTCAGTGTACCGTTGACTTTCTCAAACGCAATCTTGCTGCCGTCGGGCGACCATACCGGATTGTAAGCGTCGAAGCCGGCTACGGTAATCTTTTCGATGTTGCCGCTCGCCAAGTCGACGATGTAAGAATCGCCGTCGATTGTGCTATAAGCCACACGCGAAGCATCCGGTGAGATGTTTGCAATGTTGACATAGACGCCCAAATTGTACGCCTTACGCATCGCACCGTTGCGCACGATGAGTTCGTTGCCCATCGTATACGCCATTGTGCCGTCGTCGGCAAACGAAACTTGACCGCATTGGTGCACGTAGCCTTCGAGCACGGTAAGTTTACCGGTTGCCACGTCGAGCAATGCCGGCGCTTGATTCAAATCAGCGTCGAACACCTTCAGACCAATGGTCTTTTTGTCTTTGCTCAACTGGGTATAGATACCGCAGTTTGTGCCGCTGAAGATTGTTGAAATCTTGTTGTCTTTGATGAGATAAATCTCGTTGAAGCGGTTGTTAGTCGCAACAACGCCCGAGGTTGTCTCCATAGGGTTCCGAAGATACCCTTGTTCGGCTGCTTCGTAGTAACTTACGTGAGCCAAATCTTGCGAATTGGCGCCCACATAGCCCATTAATGCTATCACAGCCGTTAAGCACTTACAAATCGTAGTGCTCAGGTGCTTTTTGATATTCATCTTATAACAGTTTTGTAGGTTGTTAGTATCAAATTATTAAGGATTTAACG
This sequence comes from Bacteroidales bacterium, assembly GCA_029224905.1. GTDB lineage: Bacteria > Bacteroidota > Bacteroidia > Bacteroidales > Muribaculaceae > Limisoma. The sequence continues at coordinate 6,592 of JAQXVL010000121.1, read as the reverse complement.
TATCTTATTGGCAATTTACGTAGTTTCGCAAAGGTAGAAATTATTTTTTGAAAAATATAATATACAAATATTAAATAATGCAAAATTTAGCAATGATAATCTATTCGAAATTTCTATACGATTCGATACATTATGTAGAGCAATAAGCAAACGGCAAGGAGGTCGCTCCATCGCGGAACGACCTAATCATTATTTTTCGGCTTTCGACTCCAAAAAACGAGCAAAAATCGCAGCCGCAGTCTCGACCATCTTCGAGCACGGGCGCTTTTTGTAGTATTGCGGCGTGCGCGCTTCGGGCGTAGGAGGCGTTGCCGCCCCGGGCACCAAGCCGAGCAATTCGCCGCAAATCAGCGAACCGTTTTCTTCCTTGAATTGCGCGGCAAGTTGTTGAACCACAGCGTAGTTATGCGCCTTACCCTCGCGGTCTTGTGCGTCGACGCTACCGGTTTCAAGCCCGGCGAGAAGAAACATGCCACACGCCGCGCCGCAGGTCTGACGCATACGCCCGATGCCGCCGCCGAACGACGCCGACATGCGCAATGCCGTCGCCTCGTCGATGCCATACAAGTCGGCAAACGCCGCTACCACCGATTGCGAGCAATTATAGCCTGACTTAAACAAAGCCACGGCTTTTTCGATTCTATCTTCGTACATTTTTAACAAAGTTTAAACTTTTACAAATCAATTACGACCTCCACCGGACAATGGTCGGAGCCGAAAATTTCGGTATGAATGTCGGCGCTGACGAGTTTATCATCGAGACGTTTCGACGTCAGGAAATAGTCGATGCGCCAGCCGGCATTCTTGGCGCGCGCTTGGAAGCGATACGACCACCACGAATAGATACCCTCGCGGTCGGGATAAAAATGGCGGAACGTGTCGGTGAAGCCCGCATCGAGCAACGTGCCGAATTTTTCTCGTTCCTCGTCGGTAAATCCCGCATTACGGCGATTCGACTTCGGATTTTTAAGGTCTATCTCCTTGTGAGCCACGTTCATATCGCCGCAGACCACCACGGGCTTCTGCGCGTCGAGGCGGCACAAATAGTTGCGAAAAGCGTCCTCCCACGTCATGCGATAGTCCAGCCGACGCAGTTCGTCCTGCGAATTGGGCGTATAGACAGTCACGAGATAGAAATTGTCGTATTCGAGTGTCACAACGCGACCTTCCTTGTCGTGCTCGTCGATGCCCAAGCCGTACGACACCGACAACGGTTTGCGGCGAGCGTAGATTGCCGTGCCGCTGTAGCCTTTCTTCTCGGCGTAGTTCCAAAACGACTCGTAGCCGTCGAACTGCAAGTCGAGTTGTCCGTGCTGCATCTTCGTCTCTTGCAGGCAGAAGAAATCGGCGTCGAGCGACGCAAACGCATCGGCGAAACCCTTGCCGACGCATGCGCGCAACCCGTTAACATTCCATGATATAAACTTCATAAGTATTCTTTTTTGTTACAAAAGTAATGATTTTTCTTCTGATATGCGTAATTTTGCAGCCAAATTGAAGATTTATGGAGTATTATTTTGAAGCGGTCAGCCCACGGCTGCAGTATCCGGGCATCGCGCTCGACAATCCTCACGGCGTCGGAATCGCCGTAGGGCGCACGCACGCCATCATCGGACCCAACGGCGCCGGCAAAACGTCGCTCGCCAACATCCTCGCCCGCGGATGGAACTTTGGGTTGAACAAGATAGTCGGCGACCGCAAAAGCCTAAGCATCAAGGTGCTGGAATTCACCGACATACACAGCCTCAGCGGCTGCAGCGACACCTACTACCAGCAGCGCTTCGAAGCCACGATGAACGACGACATGCCGACCGTCAGCAGCCTTATCGAAGGAAAAGCCGGTCGCGACACATGGCGCGCAATATGCAATCACCTCAACCTCAACGACATAGAAAGTAAGTCGCTCAACAGCCTGTCGAGCGGCGAACTCCGTAAATTCCTCATCGCCAACGCCCTGTCGGAATGCCCGAACGTGCTCTTTCTCGACAATCCCTACATCGGGCTCGACGCCGGCTCACGCCAATTGCTCGACGACCTGCTCCAACGCTTGTCGGCAGACGGCACAGCAATCGTGTTGCTCCTTTGCAACCCCAACGACCTTCCCGAATTCGTCGACTACGTCATCCCGATGACAGGCTGCCGCATATTGCCGACAATCGACGTTGAATCAGCCGGTTACGACGCTGCACGCAACGCCGTCGACGAGCTCTTTGCCGAACGCACCCTCGGCGAACTTCCCGCCGCCGAACGTCCCACAGCCGACTTCGACATAGCATTTTCGCTGAACGACTGCCGCGTGTGCTACGGCAAAACCGTCATCCTCGACCACGTCGATTGGACCGTGCGTCACGGCGAGCGCTGGGCGCTGCTCGGCCCTAACGGCTCGGGAAAAAGTACACTGTTGAGCCTCGTCTGCGCCGACAATCCGCAGTCGTACTGCAACGACATCACCATCTTCGACCGCCGACGCGGCTCCGGCGAAAGCATCTGGGACATTAAGCGCCGCATCGGATTCCTCTCGCCGGAAATTCACCTCTACTTCCGCGAAGCACGCAACGTCAAAGCCGTCGTCGCCGCCGGACTCCGCGACACGGTGGGTATGTTCGGCAACGAACCCGCACGCAACGTCAAACTCGCCATGCGTTGGCTCGACGCTTTCGGCATCACGCACCTCGCCGAGCGCCGTTTCACCACACTGTCGGCTGGCGAACAACGCCTCGTGCTGCTCATCCGCACGCTCATAAAACAACCCGAAATGCTGATTCTCGACGAACCGCTACACGGACTCGACGCACCGACAAAACGCCTTGCACGCGCCGCCATCGAAGCCGTCACGGCACGCACCGACGCAACGCTCGTCTACGTTACCCACTACGAAAACGAAATCCCTTCGCTCGTTACACAGACGAAAAAAATCGAAAGAATTCATCCCTAACCTTGCAAAAACGGACAATAGCCATTAAATTTGTAAATAAAAAAATCTAAATATTATGACAATCATCGACAAAACTAAACCGGTGGCGCTCTGCTCCGACCACGCCGGCTACGACACAAAGCAAGCAGTTATCGCTTATCTCAAAGCGGAAGGCATTGACTATAAAGACTTTGGCACCTACTCGACCGACAGTTGCGACTATCCCGACTTCGCACATCCCTGCGCGTTGGCGGTCGAAAGCGGCGAATGCTACCCCGGTATTGCCATCTGCGGCAGCGGTCAAGGCATCACAATCACGCTCAACAAGCACCAAGGCATCCGCGCCGCGCTCTGCTGGATTCCTGAGATTGCAAGTCTGGCACGTCAACACAACAATGCCAACGTGCTCTCTATGCCGGGTCGCTTTATCAGCAACGACGAGGCTATCGAAATCGTCAAAACATTCCTATCGACGCCGTTCGAGGGTGGCAGACACCAAAAACGCATCGACAAAATTCCGGTAAAATAGGCGCTACGATTTGCACCGCGCGCATGCCGCGCCTATAAACCAGAATAACAACAAAAGGGTCGCACCAAGATGCGACCCTTTTGTTGTTGATTTTAAGACTTTTCTACAAATACTTATCTCCGAAATTGGTTTTCACCTCGTTGACGTATTGCTTGATTTTTTGCTCCTCAGAGAGCGGACAAATGAGCAAAATGTCGTCGTTGTCTGCCACGATGTAGTCTTTCAAACCCGAGGCAACTATCAATTTTTCCTTCTTTGCGGCAAAAATGTTGTTCCGGCAATCGTTGATAACGGTTTTGCAGTTGCGGAACACGTTACCGTTTTCGGTTTTCGGCGACTTTTCGTAGAACGCGCCCCACGAGCCGAGGTCGCTCCAGCCAATGTCGACGCACTGAACGTGCACGTTTTTATATTTTTCCATCACGGCGAAGTCGACCGAAATGTTGGGACATGCCGGAAATTCGCGCTTGATAAATTCCGTTTCTTTGGCGGTGCCGAACTTGCCCAAACCTTTGTCGAAGCGCATCGAGATGTCGGGCGCACATTCGTGGAACGCATCGATGATGGCGTTTGCCGACCACATAAAGATGCCCGCATTCCACACGAATTCACCGCTTTCGAGGAACACTTTCGCCAACTCGATGTTGGGCTTTTCGGTGAACGTCTTGACGGGCGCAATCGCGTCGAGCGACTTTCCGCCGACCTGGATGTAGCCATAGCCCGTCTCGGGGCGGTTCGGCTTAATGCCCATCGTCAGCAGCGCGCTGCGGTTGTCGCGAACGAACTCGAAGCCGCGCACCACGCTGTTGCGAAACTCTTCGTCTTTGAGAATCAGGTGGTCCGACGGAGTTACGAGGATGAGCGCATCGGGGTTGAACGCGCGAATGTGATAAGCCGACCACGCCACGCAGGGCGCAGTGTTGCGACGGTCCGGCTCAAGCAGGATTTGGTCGTCGCCCAGGTCAGGTAACTGCTGTTTTACCAGCGGCGCATAGCGTTCGTTGGTGAGAGCCAGGATGTTACGAGCGGGTATGATTGAACTGATGCGGTCGTAGGTCATCTGGAGCAACGTACGCCCCGTGCCGAAAAAGTCGAGAAACTGCTTGGGCACCGCCGTCTTGCTGAACGGCCAAAAGCGACTTCCAACGCCGCCGCACATAATTACACAATATCTGTTTTCCATTTCGTTAAAGTTGATTAGGTTTCTTTTTAACTGTGCTAAGTTAATACATTAAATGTTCATAAGCAATTATTTTAAGCCTATTTAAGCAATGTTTTGCAACAGTGTTTAATAACGCGCCAAACACAAAGGAGGCTGCAGTGTCAGGTCGACACGACAGCCTCATACCAATTCACCATTACGAGTGTAACAACAACTAAACGATTCTTTTTGTTCTCATTATCATCGGCTAAGAAGTCCGACAATAATGGAAAACACTACTAAACAAGTATATCAGTGTCGCAAAGATAATCGCTTTTTTTAGAGGTTGTCAACTTTTTTCGTATGTTTTGCAACATATTTCGACCACACAACAAAAAAAGATTACTTATCTCTCGACAAATAATCTTCATTACCTTAAAATCCAATACCATGAAAAACTGATGCAAATATAGCGACTTTATGTTATACAACATAATTTTCGAGCAAGAAAATTGACATCGTTAACATATTTTACACAAACCACCTAAGAATATCGGAAATTTGCAACCAATTTTTACGAACCACTGGCAATATTCCACAGTTTGTTACAGTTTTATTACAAAACACAACATTACTTCACGTCCAACCTGCCACTTCGTCGGCGCTCAGCGTAGAAAAGTAGTAGCCCTATTCCCATTTTTTAATATAATAGGTTTCGGTATGTCAACTTTTTTGGATAAATTTGCGCCGAAAAATAAAGGATACAATTTATTCACTTTATATCATTACATTATGGTAAATTATAAAGATCTTGGTCTTGTAAACACCAAAGAGATGTTTGCAAAGGCAATCAAAGGTGGTTATGCAATCCCGGCGTTCAACTTCAACAACATGGAGCAGTTGCAAGCAATTATCCAAGCAGCAGCCGAAACAAAGTCGCCGGTAATTCTTCAAGTGTCGAGCGGTGCGCGCAAGTACGCTAACCAAACGTTGCTTCGCTACATGGCAGAAGGCGCTGTAGAATACGCAAAAGAATTAGGTTGGGAGCACCCGCAAATCGTGCTTCACCTCGACCACGGCAACTCGTTCGAGCTCTGCAAATCGTGCGTAGACTTCGGTTTCTCGTCGGTTATGATCGACGGTTCACACCTCCCCTACGAAGAAAACGTTGCATTGACAAAACAAGTTGTTGAATACGCTCACAAGTACGACGTAACCGTTGAAGGCGAACTTGGCGTGCTCGCAGGTGTTGAAGACGAAGTTAGTTCCGACCACCACACCTACACCAACCCCGAAGAAGTTATCGACTTTGCTACTCGCACAGGTTGCGACAGCTTGGCAATCTCTATCGGTACTTCGCACGGCGCTTACAAGTTCACTCCCGAACAATGCACCGTAGACCCCAAAACAGGTCGCTTGGTTCCGCCGCCTTTGGCATTCGAAGTGCTCGACGCCGTTATGGAGAAACTCCCGGGCTTCCCCATCGTGCTCCACGGCTCTTCGTCAGTTCCTCAAGAAGAAGTTGAAACCATCAACAAATACGGTGGCGCTTTGAAGGCTGCTATCGGTATCCCCGAAGAAGAACTTCGCAAGGCTGCTAAATCTGCCGTTTGCAAAATCAACATCGACTCCGACAGCCGTTTGGCTATGACTGCTGCTATTCGTAAAGTATTCGCTGAATCGCCCGCTGAATTCGACCCGCGTAAATACCTCGGCCCGGCTCGCGAAAACATGAAGAAACTCTACATGCACAAAATCATCAACGTGCTCGGTAGCGACGGCAAAGCTGAATAATTTTGATTATTACATTTATATGAAGAGCGCTCTTTCGGGCGCTCTTTTTTTGCGTAAAGCGGCAGAAAAACAGCTTGTTCAGACTGAAAAACCGCCATCTTCACAGACGGCGGTTTTATAAATCGATAAATAATACTTTTTAGAAAAAAATTCTTGCTTAAACTATTCCTATTCAAACAGTATTAGGAGAAATATATAATTACTTACGCTTCAC
>JAQXVL010000120.1 GCA_029224905.1 Bacteroidales bacterium | reverse complement strand
CATGCCGAGCAGATGGAGTTCGGCGTCGTTGCCGTTGAGGTCCACTTTGTAGTTGTTGCGCGTCAGTCCGTTGCGAAGCGTGATGCCGTCGAGCATTACGTTGGAGTTATCGTCTTGGTTGACGTAGACCGTCGAAACGCGGCGGGTGGTTGTCGACGAATCTTCGATGTCGTAATAGTCGAACGTAGCGCCGTTGTCGGCAAAGATTTCCACCACTTGGCTTGCCAAGTAGTCGACGTCTTTGTTTTGAGTATGGTCGCAGACGAGCAATTGAGCCTGAGCGCCGCGTTCGAGCACGATGAGCATACGACGCACAGCCATCAGCGGCGTGCGGCTGTTGAGGATGTTGACGAGTTGTATGGGTTTGCTGAGGCGCACGTTTTCGGGCACGTAGACAAACAAGCCGTCTTGCGCCAACAGCGTGTTGAGAGCGGTTGTCGGGTCGTTGATGTCGGCGATGCTTCCGTAGCGGGCTTCGACGATTTCGCGATGGGTAGTTGCCGCCTGCTTGAGCGACGAGATGACAACGCCTTCGGGGATGCTTTGATACGCTTTGTCGGAAGCGAAAAACACGTCGTTAGCCAGGAAGAACAGGCATGTGCTCATGTTGGGCACTTCGCAGCGAAAAGCGTCGGCGGGATTTGCGCCGAGGTCGATTCGGTTGATGTTTATTCCATAGTCGTCGGCAAAGACCGATTCGAGGTCGGTAGCCTCGAAGTCTTCGTCGCCTTTGACGGGCATTTTTGCGTCGGCGAGCACTTTCGCGGCAGCCGGGCGCAGGCGGTTGAGCGCCGGAGCGGAGTTGTCGTCGAGGGTGTCGCGGTGGGCGTTATATAGTTGTATGTATTGGTCTAAAGCAGCCATAATTCTTATTTGTTGTCGACTTCTTCCTTAATCCAGTCGTAGCCTTTTTCTTCGAGTTCGAGGGCGAGTTCGGGACCGGCGGTTTTAACGATTTTGCCTTTATAGAGCACGTGTACGATGTCGGGCTTGATGTAGTCGAGCAGACGTTGATAGTGGGTGATGACGATAGTAGCGTTGTTTGCTGTTTTCAGTTTGTTTACGCCTTCAGCCACGATGCGGAGAGCGTCGATATCGAGACCGGAGTCGGTTTCGTCGAGGATGCTCAGACGAGGCTCGAGAACAGCCATTTGGAAGATTTCGTTACGCTTTTTCTCACCGCCGGAGAATCCTTCGTTGACCGAGCGCGAAGCGAGTTTGTTGTCGAGTTGGACGATGGCGCGCTTTTCGCGCATAAGTTTCAAGAAGTCGCTTGCCGAGAGCGGCTCAAGGTTGAGATACTTACGCTTGGCGTTAAGCGCGGCGCGCATAAAGTTGACCATCGACACGCCGGGGATTTCCACCGGATATTGAAAACTCAGGAACAACCCTTCGTGAGAGCGTTCTTCCGGCGAGAGCGCCAGCAGGTCTTTGCCGTAGAAAGTTGCCGAGCCGTCGGTTACGGTATAGGCGGGATGTCCGGTGAGGACGGCAGAGAGTGTCGACTTGCCGGAGCCGTTGGGACCCATTATGGCGTGCACTTCGCCCGGACGCACGGTCAGGTTGATGCCTTTTAGTATCTCTTTTCCGCTGATTTCAGCGTGTAAATTTTTTATTTCGAGCATTTTAGTAATTATTTTCTTCGTTTGTTATATTGACTAACCCACCGAGCCTTCGAGCGAAATCTGCAGCAGCTTTTGCGCTTCGACGGCAAATTCCATCGGCAATTTGTTCATTACTTCCTTCGCGTAGCCGTTGACAATCAGTCCGATAGCGTCTTCGGTGGCTATTCCGCGTTGGTTGCAGTAGAAGAGTTGGTCTTCGTTGATTTTCGACGTAGTTGCTTCGTGTTCGACCACCGACGAATCGTTTTGCACGTCGATGTAGGGGAAGGTGTGAGCGCCGCAAGTGTCGCTGAGTAGCAGGCTGTCGCATTGCGTATAGTTGCGGCAATTGGTGGCGTCTTTGGCGATTTTTACCAAACCGCGATAGCTGTTCTGGCTACGACCGGCGGAGATGCCTTTCGACACGATTGTGCTTGTCGTGTTTTTGCCGATATGAATCATTTTTGTACCCGTGTCGGCTTGTTGGAAGTTGTTTGTTACGGCAACGCTGTAGAATTCGCCGACGGAATAGTCGCCGCGGAGAATGCAACTGGGGTATTTCCACGTGATAGCCGAGCCTGTTTCGACCTGCGTCCACGAGAGCTTCGAGCGGTCGCCGCGGCAGAGTCCGCGCTTGGTCACGAAGTTGTAGATACCGCCACGGCCTTCGCTGTCGCCGGGATACCAGTTTTGCACGGTGGAATATTTCACCTCGGCGCGGTCTTCGACAATGATTTCGACGATAGCGGCATGGAGCTGATTTTCGTCGCGCATAGGCGCCGTGCAGCCTTCGAGATACGACACGTATGCATCGTCGTCGGCAACAATCAGCGTGCGCTCAAACTGCCCCGTACCGGCTGCGTTGATACGGAAATAGGTCGACAATTCCATCGGGCAGCGCACGCCTTTGGGGATGTAGACAAACGATCCGTCGCTGAACACTGCCGAGTTGAGGGCTGCGAAAAAGTTGTCGCGATACGACACCACCGAGCCCAGATAGCGTTTCACCAAGTCGGGGTAGTCTTTGACAGCCTCCGAAATCGAGCAAAAAATCACGCCGAGTTCAGCCAACTTGTCGCGGTAGGTGGTCTTGACCGATACGCTGTCCATAACGGCATCGACGGCAACGCCGCTCAGTCGCATTTGCTCTTCGAGGGGAATGCCGAGGCGGTCGAACGTCTTGCGCAGTTGCGGGTCGACGTCGTCCATCGTTCCCGGCTTAGCCTTTTGCCGAGGCGCTGCGTAGTAGCTGATTGCATCGTAGTCGATTTCCGGAATCTGAAGGTGTGCCCAGTCGGGCATTTTCATCGTCAGCCAATGGCGATAAGCCTTTAGGCGAAACTCGAGCAGCCACTCGGGTTCGCCCTTGACGGCTGAGATGTGGCGGACAACGTCTTCCGACAGACCCACGGGAATCACATCCGTTTCGATGTCGGTGACGAAGCCGTATTTGTATTCTCTGCCTGCACCGTTGCCGGCGGCATCGGCAGGTTCGATTATGTCTTTGATTTCTTCCATATCTGTTTAAGTCGAAAGGATAACAAATCTATCAGTAAAAATGTTTTACCCTACAGAGTTGGGGATAATGTCGACGCCCCACGCCCACGGGGCAAAACTCATCACGAAGTCGAAAATTCGTCCGCCAAGCAGGTGCGACGAGTGGAAGAGCGATAATTCGGGAGCCAGCGCATAGAGTCCGTTGAGCACCACGCTGAGCAGCAACAGCCACTCCAGGGCGCCGAACACGGCTCCGCTCAGGCGGTCGATTCCTCCCAAATTCAGCGCTTTCAGCGACTCCTTGAGCAACCATGCCACCAATTTTATGCCGAAGAAAAAGATTAGAAATACGGTGATATAAGCGAGAATAGTGGCAACATACACTTCAGTATTCTCGAACATCGACATAATTGCTTCGGCGACAACGCTGCCGAACATTCGGCAAGCCAAGATTCCTATAACCAGTCCGGCAAGGCTGCCAATACCGGCAGCGAGCCCTTTGCAGTATCCGATGATTGCGCCAACAACTATAAGGGTAATAATTAAAATATCAATCAATGCCATAAAAATAAAAAATTTCGCCGACGCCGCCGACAGCATCCGACCGCCGACCGTCTGCGCTTTTCAGTTTGCAAATTTACGATTTTATCTTCTATACCGCAAATTTTTTATGAATGAAGAGGAACCTAAAATTTCCGCGCCAATACTTGTTATTTTTGAGTCGGTGTGGTAACTTTGCGTCAAAAAGCAATAAATAATATGATACTTTCAATGACAGGTTTCGGCAACTCGGTGGCTGAATGTGGCGAACTGAAGTTTACCGCCGAAATTAAATCTCTGAACAGTAAGCAATTGGATTTGTCTGTAAGGTTGCCTCAGCAGTATCGCGAGGCGGAAATGGGATTGCGCGGCGACATTGCGCAGCGTCTTGAGCGTGGCAAGGTAGAAGCGACCATATCCGTTGAGGCTAATGAAACGGCGGCAGCCGGTGTTGTCAACGTGGCAATGGCGCGTCGCTACAAAGAAATGATTGAACAAATGTCTGCCGAGTTGGGCGTGCCCGCTCCGACCGACTGGTCGGCAACGCTGCTGCGAATGCCCGACGTGCTTAAGCCCGAAAATCGCGGCGTGGGCGCCGATGAGGTCGAAGCTTTACGACGTGCTGTCGGCGAAGCGTTGGACGGTCTTGTCGAATTTCGCACGCAAGAGGGTGCTCGCTTGGAAAAATTTTTCGAAGAAAAAATCGAGGGCATTCAAAGTTTGCTTTTGGAAGTTCCTCAATACGAGGGCGAGCGCATTGAGCGCATACGCGGTCGCATCGTCGACGGGCTTGAGAAACTCCAGGGCGTCGACTACGACAAGAATCGCTTCGAGCAAGAGATGATTTTCTACATCGAAAAACTCGACATCACCGAAGAAAAGATACGTCTGCAAAACCACCTCGACTACTTCCTCAAGACGATGAAAGGCGAGCCCGGACAAGGCAAAAAGTTGGGCTTTATCACCCAAGAAATGGGACGCGAAATCAACACCCTCGGCTCGAAGGCAAACCATGCCGAACTGCAGCGCATCGTGGTGCGTATGAAGGACCATTTGGAGCAAATCAAGGAGCAAATACTTAACGTAATGTAGCGACATGGCAACGGGAAAAATCATCATCGTATCGGCACCGTCAGGCACAGGTAAGTCAACGATAATCAAGCGAATAATCGGCGATGCCGAGTTGAATTTGTCGTTTTCGGTGTCGGCAACAAGTCGGAGTCCGCGAACGGGCGAAACCGATGGCGTTGACTATCATTTCTTGACCCTCGAAGAGTTTCGCGAAGGCATCAGCCGAGGCGATTTCGTGGAGTATGAAGAGGTCTATCCCGGACGACTCTACGGCACGTTGAAGTCGGAAGTGAGTCGCGTGGTCGACAGCGGTCGCAACTTGATTCTCGACATCGACGTCTGCGGCGGATTGAATGTTAAGCGGTTGTATCCCAACGCATTGGCGCTGTTTATTATGCCGCCGAGCGTAGCCACTCTGCGCACTCGCTTGGAGCAGCGCAACACCGACTCCCAAGAGGCTATCGACGGACGCGTTGCGAAGGCGGAATACGAAATGACGTTTGCCGACCGCTATGATTGTCGCGTTGTCAACGACGACTTGGAGAAAGCGGTAGAGCAGACGCGAGCAATAATAAAAGAGTACGTAAGCCGATGAATATAGGCATCTTTGGCGGCAGTTTCAATCCCATCCACGTTGGACATTGCATATTGGCTAACGTGTTGAGTCAAAGCGGTTTGGTCGACGAAGTGTGGCTAACCGTTTCGGCGCAGAATCCGCTGAAGAGTGCCGATGCCTCATTGGAACGACACCGTCTTGAGATGGCGCGCCGTGCCGTTGAAAAGTGCGAGCGCATTAAGGTCTGCGACGTGGAGATGTCGATGCCCAAGCCGTCGTACACAATAGATACGCTAAATCGGCTTTCGCAGATGTATCCCCAACATCGGTTTCGGCTGATTATCGGGGCGGACAATTGGCAAATCTTCGATCGCTGGCGCGAGAGTCGTAAGATTGTGGAGCGCTACGGCGTAATCGTCTATCCTCGGCGCGGCTACGAGATGCCCTGTGGTGTCGAAGGCGTTACGGCTTTCGAGGCGCCGCTGATAGAGATTTCGTCGACGCAGATTCGCGAGAGCATCAGCCGCGGCAACGACGTGCGTTTTATGGTGCCCGACAGTGTTTACGACTATATAATGAAAAACAAACTATATGGATAAACTAAGCAACAACAGCATCTTGTTTTTAGGCTTGGCAAACGAGTATTGCAACGCCCTCGAGAGTGCGGAAACGGTTGAGAAAGAGGATTTTATCGACCATATGCTCAAGATTTTGCCACGAATCTACATTGCGGCAACCGATCTCGACTTGCCGGTCATGGAGGAGACGTATGCCGACGGCGTGCTCGACGAAATCTACTACGACAGCGTGCGCCGCAACTTGGAGATGCTTATGGGCGAAGACGATACATTCCTCGAAGTGTTTGTCGAAGATATGAAGTTTAGCGACACGCCGATTGCGGCAAGCGTGTCGGAGTGTCTCGCCGACATTTTTCAGTGCCTTTACGATTTGATTCATTCGGTGAAAGACATCCCGCAAGAGCACATCGTCGACTATCTTGCCATTTGCCGCGAGAGTTTCGACGCCTATTGGGGTCAGACGCTTTGCAACGTCCTTCGTGCCCTGCATTCCATCAAATATTCAGAAAAATATTAATATATGAAAACCAAAACCGATTCGCTGCTGGAGTTTCTCGACAGCAGTCCGTGCAACTTCCTCGCAGTCGACACAATTCGCCGTCGGCTCGTCGGCGCAGGCTTCGAGGAACTGAACCTCGCTGATGCGTGGCAACTGAAAGCCGGAAAAAAGTATTTCACCACCAAAAACGATACCGCCGTCTTTGCTTTCGTTGTGGGTAGCCGTCCGGCGTCGGAAACGGGCTTCCGTCTCATTGCGGCGCATAGCGATTCGCCGTGCTTCCGCATCAAGCCCAACGCCGAAATGCTTCGCGAAGGCGTTGTGAGCCTTAACACGGAGGTCTATGGCGGACCGATACTCTACACGTGGTTCGACCGTCCGCTGTCGCTTGCCGGACGCGTAATGCTCCGCGGCGCCGATGCATTGCATCCACGGTCGGTGCTCATCGATTTCGACCGTCCGCTGATGGTGATTCCTCACTTGGCAATCCACTTCAACCGCGAGGTGAACAACGGCAACAAATTGTCGAAGCAGAAAGATATGTTACCCGTGTTGGCTCTCGCCGACAGTATAAAAGAAAAAGGCAGCGTGCTCGTCGATGCTGTGGCAGAGCGTCTCGGCGTCGACCGCTCGGAGATTATCGACTTCGACTTGATGGTCTACAATTGGCAAAAAGCGGTGCGCACAGGCATTCGCGGCGAATTGGTTATGTCGGGACGAATCGACGACCTTAGTATGGCGCACGCAGCCATCGAAGCCATCGTCGACGGCAGTGGTACGGAATGTACGCGCGTGGCTGCTATCTTCGACAACGAAGAAACCGGCAGCGGCACAAAGCAAGGTGCGGCGTCGCCCGTGCTCAAATCCATTCTGCATCGCATCGACTTGTCGCAAGGCGGCAACGACCTGACATTCTATCAAGCCATCGAGCGTACGTTTATGATTTCGGCGGACAATGCACACGCTACTCATCCCAACTATCCGGAAAAGTACGACCCGACGAATCATCCGCTGATGGGCGGCGGTCCGGTTATCAAAATCAACGCCAACTGCAAGTATATGACCGACGCACATTCGTCGGCGGTGTTTGCCGAACTCTGTCGCGAAGTCGGCGTGCCCGTGCAGTATTTCGTCAACCATTCCGACTCGGCGGGCGGCTCAACCTTGGGCAACATCCTGACGTCGCAAATCGACATTGCCGGCGTCGACGTCGGTAACCCGATTTGGGCGATGCATTCGGCAATGGAAACCGGCTCGGCGTTCGACCACGAGTGTATGGTGAAAGTGTTTACTCACTTCTTCTCGTAGTCGTCCGACGGCGATACGAAATGGCGAGGCGATGCACCGTTCAATCGGGCATCGCCTCGCGTCGTAATTGGGTTGATAAGAGCGCGCTCTAATTGTTATAAAACAGGTTCTTCCTGTTTGTCTTTTTTCGATTTTCCGCCCCAGGTGATGTTCATGCCGACGTTGACGTGTGCGTTTGCGTCGCCCACGGGAATGCCTTGCGGGGTGATTTTGCCCATGGTGTGGTTGGTGCCCACGAAGAAGTTGAATCCCCGCGGATGGAAGTTGATTACCCATCCGAACGACGAGCCGAACGTGCTGTAGGCATAGTTTACCGAAGCCTCAAACCACTTTACCGGCGCAATGTTGGCAGACAGACGAGCCTCCGACCAGGTGTGCATGCTGTTTAGTCGCGTCGACGAAAGCAAGCCGAATTTGAGGTTGCGATAGGTCGGCAGTGCGTATTCGACGCCGACATTGAGCGTTGCGGCAAGCTGTGTGGTGCGCGCCTTGCAGTTTTTGTCTTCCTCAAGTTTGAAAAAGTCTTCGAGGTCGTCCTTGATTTTGTCAATTTGGTTCTCGAGTTCGCCGGGGTCGTCTTCGGCAGCGTCAATAATGATTTGCTCGTCGAAGCCGTCGAACGTGTATTGATTTTTCAATTGTGCGGCAATACCTTTTTTCCACTTGATAAAGCCCAGGTCGAGCACGGCGGCGGAAACTTTCATGCCGGGCACTACGTCGCGGAAATCGTATTCGAAGCCGAGGTCGACAGCCGTACCGAATCCGCCGACGCCGAATTTGTCGACGTCGATGCCGTCGATGTCGTTGTCTTCGTCGTAGGTAAATGTCGCTTTGTTGAGCGAAATGTCGGCGGTTCCGTCGGCTTCAATCGCCCAGCGGTCTTGACCCAATGTCAGTTTCATGCTGTTCACGTTGGCATTGACGTTAGCCAAGCCGATGAGCATTTTCAGTTTGGCGCCGATGGATAGACGGTCGCCGGCAAGGCGGTGGCTGTGGCCGAGAGCAATCTCGGTGTAGGCGTTGGCGCGGACGTTGAGGTCGCGGATTTCGTATTCGGTTGCAGCGTCGCTCATTCCTCGTTTTGCAAACTCGAAGAGTTCGTAGGGAAGGTTGGCGGACGCATTGACCTTGGCGCCGATTTCGATGGTGTTGAAACCGCCTAAACCGTTGAAACCCATACTGATGACCGGCATCGATGCCGATATGTTGAGGAGGTTACGGTCGTGAAGGCGGTTGAGAAACTTGTCGGC
>JAQXVL010000119.1 GCA_029224905.1 Bacteroidales bacterium | reverse complement strand
TCCTCGCCGTGTGGCTTATGCTCTTGAGGCTTTTCACCGTCTCGATGCGCAGATTGGCGATTTTCTCGACCGATTGCGCCGTCGCGGACTCTTGGAAAACTCGATTGTAGCCATCGTTTCCGACCATAACGACGTGGATTTTAACGAGTTGGAGCGCCGTGAGCCGACCGCCGCCGACACCTATTGCGCGATGATTGTGTCGGGTACCGCCGTGACCAAAACGATTGACACGCCGGCGGGACAGGTCGACATCTACCCTACTTTGCTCGACTTGACGGGCTGTAACGATTACTCGTGGAAAGGGTTGGGCAGTTCGTTGCTGCGCCGCCAGCCCTGCTCGGCAGCCTATTGCGACGGCACTCTTATTGGCGCCGACCGTCGTACCCTCGAGGCGTGGGACGTCAGCCGCCGAATTATCAAAGGCAACTATTTTGCGAAATAGAAAAAGCACCCCTCGAGGTGCTTTCTAAAAAATATGTCTTATTTTATTACTTGCTGCTTCCTGAGCGGCGATGATGGCTCAGCATATATTGTGTAAATTTGTTCTCTGCGCGTTTCAGTTGAAAGAGCTGTTTTTTGCTCAGAATTCTCTCGAATTTTTGGTAGTATTCCATTTCGATATCGCCTTCGCGCTGCTTAACGCGAGCCAGCATAAGAGCCGCCGCCGCATATTCTGCTTCGCTTGTGCGCGTTTGGTTGGAAACCTTCAGTTCGAGTGCGCGAGCCTCTTGATTTGCCGTAAAAATGGCTTTTTCCATTTCTTTATAAATCGGCAAAAAGTCTTCTTGCTGCTCTTTTGTCATGTCGGTTTCTTTGATGATAAATTCGTATTTCTGATTGCGAACTTCGTTCATCCACCGTGTGCGTTGGTCTTTATTGTTAGTCTGCGCAAAGGCTGTCAGCGCAGTTGCTATCAATGCTGCTATTATATATAATTTGGCTTTCATTTCTTCCGGATTTATTGGACATTAGTTGTATCGGAATCTAAAATGTTCGATTCGATACCTTCGTCATACATTTCGTTCATCAAGTCGTAGTCGGATATGTCGCCAAACATCATAATGTCGTCAACAAATTTGTCGTCCGACAATGCTTTTGCAATTTCCGGATTGAACACATCGTGACGAGAGGCATTTTTCATATCTGAGAAAATTTGCATCATCAACCAAACACCGGCAAACATAGCTGCCATATAGACGAATGGGCGCAATCTCATCCATCGTGTTGGGCGAGGTTCTTTCTTGAACTCTCTATCAGGCAGATTTTCAGCCATTTGACGAGCGAAATTCTCAAAATAACCTTCCGGGACCTTGAATCCGGGGTCCCTTCCTATCTTATCTAATATGTCGCTGTCTTGTTTCATAGTACATTATAGACTATTGATATTTTTAAAGGTTTAATCACATTCGAAAAATTTTTCAATTTTTTTAACAGCGTGGTGATACGACGCTTTGAGTGCGCCGACTGTCGTGCCGAGTATCTCCGACATATCTTCGTATTTCATGTCGTCGAAGTAGCGCATATTGAAAATCAGTCGTTGCTTTTCGGGCAGGCTGTTGATGGCTTTTTGCAGCTCCAGGCGCAGGTCGTCGCCGTCGAACCATTCGTCGCTTGCCAGCGAGTTGATGAGGAACGAATCGTCGTCGTCGAGCGACACGTTGTTGCGTTGTTTTTCTTTGTTGATAAACGTTATCGACTCGTTGATGGCTATCTTGTAGAGCCATGTCGACAGTTTTGCGTCGCCGCGGAAGTGCTCGATGCTCGACCACGCTTTGAGAAACGTATTTTGCAAGACGTCGTTAGCATCATCGTGGTCGATTACCATTTTACGGATTTGCCAGTACAGCGGCTCCGTATAAATTTTAATGACCTCGTTGAATGCTTTTCGACACCGTTGCGGGTCGCGTAGCCGTTCTATGAGTTGCTCGTCGTCGTGCATAATTTGTTTCTTCAGTGTAAAATTACCGCAAAAATGCCGAATTTGCAAATGTTTGGTATGATTTTGCCTAAAAATATAGCCGCGAGCGTCGTTCGTGCGACATCTCGCGGCTTTTATTGAGGTTCGATATATATCCTATTTTTTACTTCAACATCTTGAGAGCGTCGGCGATGCGCGCTACGGCTTCGCGGATGTTGTCGTCGCTCGTTGCGTAGCTCAGGCGGATGTAGCCGGGTGCGCAGAATGCGTCGCCGCCGACGGTTGCAACGTGGCCTACCTCGAGCAGATACATCGCCAGGTCGTTGGCGTCATTGATTGTTTTGTCGCCGTATTTCTTGCCGAAATATGCCGAAACTTCTGGGAATATGTAGAATGCGCCTTCGGGATGGTTGATTTTCAGCCCGGGAATTTCGGCGAGTAGGGTGCATATCAGGTTGCGGCGGCGCTCAAACGCCACGCGCATATCTTCGACGCATTGTTGGCTGCCCGTGTAGGCTGCCTCGGCGGCTTTTTGCGCTATCGACGACGGGTTAGACGTGTATTGTCCTTGCAGTTTGGTGGTTGCTTTGGCTACCCAAAGCGGCGCTGCGATGAATCCTATACGCCAGCCGGTCATTGCGTAGGCTTTCGACACGCCGTTGACGATGATTGTGCGGTCGCGAACCGCTTCGAATTCGCTAATCGAGGCGAATGTTCCGGTGAAGTTTATGTGCTCGTAAATCTCGTCGGAGAGTATCAGCACTTGCGGATGGCGTGCCAACACTTCCGCCAAGGCGCGCAGTTCGTCGTGTGAGTAAACGCTTCCCGTGGGGTTCGACGGCGAGCAGAGAAGCACCATGCGTGTCTTGTCGGTGATGGCTGCTTCAAGGCGCTCGGGGCTAACCTTGAAATTCTCTTCGACGGTCGTCGGTACGGTCACCGTAACGCCCTCGGCAAGTTTTACCATTTCAACGTAGCTTACCCATGCCGGGGTAGGGATTACCACCTCGTCGCCGGGGTTGATGGTCGAGAGGATGACGTTGCAGAGCGATTGCTTGGCGCCGCCCGACACTACGATTTGTTCGGGGGCGAACGTTAGCCCGTTTTCGCGTTGCATCTTCTCGGCGATGGCTTTGCGCAACGACATATATCCCGCTACCGGTGTGTAGAATGTGAAATTGTCGTCGATGGCTTTCTTGGCTGCCTCTTTGACATGCTCGGGCGTGTTGAAGTCCGGCTGTCCGACCGACATATTGATAACGTCTACTCCTTGTGCTTTCAGTTCGTTGCTCTTTTGCGACATTGCTAATGTTGCCGATGCTGATAGCGACTGAATTCGTTCTGATATATGTTCCATTGCGTTTAGTGTTTGTTTCTGCAAAAATAGAAAATTATCTTGAGAAATCAAAAAGCGCCACGCGTTTTCGCTTATTTGTTTTGTCCCAGTATCTTGACGTTGCCGATTCCGCTTCGGTCGACTGTCGATTTGCCGTCGACCCAAACCGTTACGCCGCCGACTCCCGTGGCTGTGACGTTGGCTGTGCCGCACTTGAGTTTGTCGGCGTGCATACTACCTACTCCGTTGCATTCGAGCGACGCGCGCTTTGCATTTCCGCTTAGCGTTATGTCGCCTACGCCATTACATTCCGCAGTCAGTCGGTCGGTAGCAATGCCACTGATATTCACTTTGCCGACACCGTTTACTTCGATGTCTGCCTTTTGCGCACTGATTGCTTTGATGTTCAAATCGCCTACGCCGTTATTCTCGACCTCGACATTTGTTCCGCTCAATCGCGACGCGCTGAAGTTGCCCACGAAGTCTGCCTCGACTTGTGCAAGCGTTTTCGAACTGATGGCGATTTGCATCTTCTGATTCTTTTGCAGGCGAACGCGATAGCCGTCTTTTACACCTATCGTGAGTTTTCCGTTTTTCACTTCCGTCTTTATCACACCGACCGCATTCTCCGGTCCGGTGATTACAACCTTGGCAGCCGCCGAGTCGGTGTAGGTAATGTTGCCGATAAATTCGGCAACCTCCACATTTGTGAATTCCGGGAGGGTTAATGTTTTTTTCACTGTGGCGCCTTCTGCCTTCACGACTTTTTTGCCTGAGCCGAATTCGTTGTTTCCTGCGAATGCACATCCGCTAATCATTGTTGCTGCAATCGTAATTGCCAATACTAAAAATTTTTTCATTTTTTTTGATTTTATGAATTAGACGAATCACGCGTCGAAAATGTTACACGTGAAACGCTTTTTTCACTCTTTTTAACTGTTTTATTTCGACCAACTAATCGATTTCGTTCAGAATTTTAAAATCTCAGAGGCTTAAATTTTGCGTAATTGTCAGAAAGTTAGCGCGTTGCCCCGATTTTTTGCTGTCGAGATTTTTTGTCAGAAAAATCGCCGGATACTTTCACATCTGCTCAAAATG
>JAQXVL010000118.1 GCA_029224905.1 Bacteroidales bacterium | reverse complement strand
GAAGTTGCCTCACATTGTGGAAATTGTGGGCTCGGCGTGCCTGGCTCACGATATGGGTAATCCGCCGTTCGGCCACAGTGGAGAAAAGACCATCGCGACCTATTTCTCGGAAGGTCGCGGCATGGCGATTCGCCAAATGCTCAGCGAAGAAGAGTGGGCTGACTTGGTGAATTTCGACGGCAATGCCAACTCGTTTCGCTTGCTGTCGCATCAGTTCCGCGGACGTCGCGAGGGTGGGTTGGCGATGACCTATTCGTCGCTCGCCGCCATTGTCAAATATCCGTATCGCTCCATCGATTCGCCCAAAAAAGGTAAATTCGGCTTCTTTACGTCGGAGGCTGAATGTTTTGCCGAGGTGGCTCGCGAGTTGGGACTTATTGAGCGTCGTCCATACGTCTATGCGCGCCATCCGTTGGTCTACCTAATGGAGGCTGCCGACGATATTTGCTATCAGATTATGGACATCGAAGATGCTCACAAACTGAAGATTCTCAGCAGCAACACGGTCCTTGAACTCTTTTTGGGCTATTTCTCCGAAGAGCGCAAAAGTCATATGCAGGCTGTGGTCGATTCGATTGACGACAACAACGAAAAAGTGGCATATCTTCGTTCGTGCGTAATCGGCGAATTGGTGTCGGAGTGCGCGCAGGTGTTTGTCGACAGCGAGGAGCAGATTCTCCGCGGCGAATTTACAGGCAGCCTGATTGACCATATTTCGGCGCTGCCGGGACGTGCATATGCCGCTTGCAGCCATACGGCGTGGACGAAGCTCTACAACTCGTCGGACGTTGTCGATATCGAACTCGCCGGCAATCAGATTATCACGTTCTTGCTCGACCGACTTCTCGACGCCGTGATGAATCCCGAGAAAAACTATTCGAAACTTTTACTTAGCCGTGTGCCAAATCAGTACGACACGTCGGCGCCTACGCTCTACGGCAAAATACAGTCGGTGCTCGACCACATTTCGGGTATGACCGACGTTTATGCCCTCGACCTATTCCGCAAACTTAACGGACTAAGCCTCCCGGCTGTCTAAAAACAGAGTATTATGAAGAAACTACTGAATTTTTTCGTTTTTGTCGTTGCCTCGGTGGTGCTTTCGTCGTATACGGTCGACGAGGTGCCTAACGTGCATGTCAAGGACCGAAATTGCTACGTTACCAACCCCGATGGATTGCTTTCTGCCGAAACGGAAGCGCAACTCAACGTCATCCTGGGCGACATCTGGCAGCAGACGTCTGCCGAGCCGGTTGCCGTGGCAATCAGCACAATCGGCGACGAAGACATTAACGATTTCGCCACTGCACTTTTCACGAAGTGGGGCATCGGTAAGAAAGATAAAAGCAACGGTGTGTTGATTCTCGTTGTCGACGACATCCACAAGGCTGTTATCCGCACGGGATACGGCTCGGAAGGCTTGCTGCCCGACATTGTTTGCGGCCGCATTATCCGCGACAAGATGATTCCGCATTTCCGCGACGGCGACTACGATGGCGGTATGCTCGAAGCCGTGAAATTTATGCACGAAATCCTTACCACGCCGGGCGCTATCGAAGAATTGAAATCGCAATACGAAAACGATGTGGCACAGCAAGAAACCGACCCGGAAGAACTCTTTCAGGCGTTCATCACCTTATCGCTGTTTTTCGGCTTTATCGGCTTTGTTTTTATCCTGATTATGCGTCTCGTGTATCGCAAAAAAGACTACTTCGTTCGCTATCAGTCGATGAAGAAATTCCGTACGCCGCTGCTGATTATCACCTTCTTAACCATGGGAATGGCGTTGCCGGCTTGGCTGTTAGTGTTGTGGTCGATGCGTCGTTATCGCAATCATAAGCGTAAATGCCCGAATTGCGGCAAGAAGATGAGCAAACTCAACGAGCAGGAAGATAACAATTATCTCAACGCGGCGCAAAACGTTGAGGAGCAACTTAATTCGGTCGACTACGACGTGTGGCTGTGTCCTCAATGCGGCGAAGTCGACATCCTTCCGTACGTCAACAATAAATCGCTCTACAAAGAGTGTCCGCAATGCCATGCGCGTGCCCTGCAACTCGTAAGCAATCGCGTGATTAAACAAGCCACAACGCGCTCTACAGGTCAAGGCGTCAAGACCTATGCTTGCAAGGGCTGTGGACATCGTTACGAGCAGCCGTATACGATTCCACGCCGTGACGACGACGATATTGCCGGCGGATTGATTGCCGGTGCAGCCATCAGCGGTGCTTTCGGCGGCAGTGGAGGCGGAGGCGGCTTCAGCGGTGGCAGTTTCGGTGGCGGTATGACCGGTGGCGGTGGCGCTTCCGGCGGATGGTAGAACGACTTTTTTAAAAAAAACATTATTATGGAATATACACCAAAACCAATAGATACGTCGGCGGTTGAACTTCCTGCGGAGTTGGAACCGCTCGTCGAACAGATGGCAAAGAACGTTCACGAAGTGTGGGCTCAAAAGCGTATGGAAGAAGGCTGGCGTTACGGCGATAAGCGCGACGACGAGTTGCGCCTACATCCTTGCCTTGTCGCTTACGAGCAACTGCCCGAGATTGAGAAAGAGTATGACCGCAGCACGGCGCTCGGCACGCTCAAACTGATTATGAAACTTGGCTTTTCTATCGAAAAGCGATAATGATTTGGCGGATGTGTTATGAATCGGTGGAATAGATTTGTTTTTTGGATACTTCGAGCCCTCTCGAAAGGCGGTTTCCGCCCAATTGGTATCTTTGTCGGAATCAATATCGTGTTGGTTCTGATAATCTACGTCTTGTGGTTTTTGTTTTCAGCCAACGATGAAGCATGGCAAATCGGCGGCGATGGAACTCCTGATAGCGGCGTCATTCACGGATTTAAGTTTATCTTGGCAAATCTTATCCTCGACCCGGGCACGGCTGCCAATGTCCATGCACGCCACGCACTACCTTCGCTGATTATTGCCTTTGTGGGACTCGTCTTTTTCAGCGGACTGCTGATTTCCGTTTGGTGCAACACCGTAGAGCGTTTTGTCGACCGATTTATGAAAGGCGAGATTGGCTTCCGCATGAAGAATCATTACGTCATTATGGGCTATCGTCCGGTGACGATTTCTCTGTTGCGCACGCTCTTTCAGAACAACCCCAATGCATATGTCCTCATCCAAACGATGAACGACGTCGAAAGGGCACGGCGCGAGGTGGTAAGTTCGTTGAAATTCGTCAGAGCGGACAAGCGCGTCGTTTTTCTCCACGGCAGTCGCGTCGTTGAGGGCGACGTTGCTCGCCTGTGGTTGAGCGATGCCCGCCAACTCTATATTGTCGGCGACGACCGCGACCCGCAGCACGATTCGGAGAACTTCAAAGCCTTGCAGTTGGCTTACGAGCAACTTGCCGTCAAGCCTGAAGACAGCACGCTTTTGCCTTGCTGGACGTTGTTCGACAGCCAATCGACGTCGACGCCTTTCGAAATCGTCGACTTCGCCGACGAATGGCGCCGTCGCATTGATTTTAAGCCGATTAACTACTGCAACGAGTGGGCGAAACGCGTCGTCGTCGACGGATACTATTACGGCAACGATGGCAAGCGAATCCATCTTCCGCGTCTCGAAGGCGCCGAGTCGCTGCCTTACGAAAGCGACAAACGCGTACATTTCGTGATTGTCGGCATGAACAACATGGGTATTGCGCTCGGCATTCAGGCTGCGCTGTCGATGCATTTCCCCAACTTCGTGCGCGACTCAAAACTGAAAACGCGCATCACCTTTATCGATGCCGAGGTCGACAACGAAATCGAATTCTTCAAAGGTCGCTATTCCGGCTATTTCGACCTGAGCACATACTACTATAACGACTTCTCGACAGCCGATTCGGTGGCTGTTCATCCCAAAGAAAAGGGCTATCCCTACACCGACTTCCTCGACGTCGAGTTCGAGTTCGTCAAAGGTCGCATCGAGTCGGACAACGTGCGCAATTTGCTCGAGCAATGGGCTGCCGACCCGCAGCAACGGCTCTCGATTGCAATCTGTTTCTCGTCGCAACCCAACGCTTTGGCTGCAGCACTTTATATGCCCGAAATCGTCTACTCACGAAATATCCCGGTGTTCGTCCGCCAAGAGCAGTCCGACAATCTGCTCTCCGCCCTCAAAAGCAAACTCGAAGAAAACGTCTACTGCAAATTCTCCAACCTTTATCCTTTCGGCATGCTGGTCAACTGCTACCGCTTCAACAAGGAAACTCTGCAGATGGCAAAACTCGTCAACTATTCTTACTCGATTGCCGACAAGTTGACGTCGTTCCCTTGTGGGTTCGACGAAGCCGCCGCCGAGCGTGAGTGGCAAGGCTGCAAGGTCTATCAACAGTGGTCGAGCATCTATAGCGCAATGACTATCGGCATCCGATTTAACGCCGTTTTCAGCCAAGGCGTTGTGAATGTCGACGATGCCGATTTGACCGACGACGCGGTCGAATTGCTCGCTATGGTTGAGCACAATCGCTGGAATATGGAGAAACTCCTGTTGGGCTATCGGGCTGCAACGGCCGCCGAACTCGATGAAATTGCCAAATCGAAAGAGCGTCGCAAAATATTGAAAAATCAATACTACATCCACGATTGCATCGTGCCCTACGACAAATTGGACGACGGTACGAAATCTTACGACCGCTTAATCACGAGAATTGTTCCTTCGGCGATTCGTCATATAAAGAAAACGACAAACAATTAAACTATGGCATACGATATATTTATCAGCTACCGCCGCGTCGGTGGCTACGAAACGGCAAAACATCTATACGACCTGCTCGTGCATGACGGGTTTACGGTAAGTTTCGACATCGACACTCTCCGCAACGGCTTGTGGACGCAAGAACTCGAAAACCGGATCGCCGAATGCAAAGATTTTGTGATTATTCTCAATTGCGGCGCTTTCGACCGCACCATCGACGGCAGCACACCGTTCGAAAAAGATTGGCTTCGCCGCGAATTGGCTAAGGCTATCGAGTTGAAAAAGAACATTGTGCCCGTGCTCCTCGACGGATTCGAATTTCCTGAAAATCTGCCCGACGACATCCGCTTGGTTGCCGAAATGTCCGGTCCGAAATACAACAGTTACTACTTCGACGCATTCTACGAGAAACTCAAATCGGGCTTCCTCACCGCCAAGCCGCAACATGCGTCGCCGACCGGTGCCGTGCTGAAGTTGAGCACCGACATGCCGTGCAGCGTCTATATCGACGGCGAGAAGAAGTGCGACATTCAGCCCGGCAATATCGTAAAACTGCCCATGAATCCTGGACAATATTCGCTGCGATGCGTCAGCGCCGTCAATCCGGCAATGTTCATTTTCCTTTACGTCGAACTTGCTCCCGGGCACGAAAAATTGCAATTCATCAACCTCGCGCCGCAGCAAAAGCCATACAACCAGCCGCCACGGCAGCAACAACAGCCTCGTCAGGGCGGCTACCAGCCGACTCCACATCAGCCGCGAAAGAAGAAAAAAGACCGCACCGCGCTCATCGTCATCGGTTGCGTCTTGGGATTCTTACTCCTGTGCTTTATCATTGGTGCCGTCTCCGCTATGATAGACGATTCAAGTTCAAGCGATTACGATTATAATTACGAAGACACAGATACTGTCGCAGTAGAAGCCGCGTCTCCGCAACCCTTGTATCCATACTACGACTCAGAGTCGGGACTATACGGCTATAAAAATGCAGATGACGAAGTAATGTACGTACCGCAATTTGAAGAAGCAGGAACATTCGACGACGACACCGTTACAATCGTCCGCCGCGACGGCGTTTACTTGTATTTCACAATCAGCGGATATCTCTATGAGATAGAGGATACCATCCCCGCCGATTAAACGTTTATCGAGGAGCACTAATACTTTGGCGCTCAAAGAGATACGCAGCTAACGTAGGGTCGCGCCTCGGTGCGACCTATCAGGCGTGTGAAGCGCAAAAGGTTGATTGTCAATGAAATACCCATCCGGCAATTCACGCAGCGTTAGCTGCCGAATAACCGCGCGTCAGCGCCGAATAACCTCTTAACCTCCTAACCGCGGAGCAACGCTCAGCTTTCCGGCGCCTCGGTGCGACCTATCATGGGTGCGGAATGTCTATTGGATATCGTTTATCGTTGGCTTCTCTCCACTCTTACCTTTTACCTCTTACCTCTTGATATCGTCAAGATGCTAGCTCGAAGAGCTTGCGGCATTTGGTTAACCTCATCTTGCCGCTTGCGGCTAGATGGGGAAGCGACTGACAATCAATCCAATGAGCTAAATTGCATAGATTTTGCTCATTGGCAAAGCTAAGTTGTAGACTTTGCAGGACAAATACCACCACAATATCTATAATATTAACAAAATTTAACCGGGGGGGGTAAATATTTAGGCTATTATCATTAAATTTGCGTAAATTGTTAACGGGGGATTTTTCGCCTATGTTTTAATTTATTACTAAATACAAATGAAAGAACAAAAAAAAGAAAATGCTGCGTCTTGCAATTGCACGCAATTGATTTCGTATTTAAGTGATGCGCAGGCGAAAGCTATTTTGAAAAGGCTTGATGCCGGAAAGTATTCAACTTATTTCCCCGACAGGGATAGAATTCTGGAACGTTTGTTCAGAGCAAGTTCGAATGCCGATTTTGATGCGGTCTATTTGAAGTGCACTGTTCTTAACGATTTCTACAGCACTCGCGTCCCAAGTGACGAACTGGCTAAGATTGCTAAACAGATTGTCAAGAACCATGCTCTAATTGATGCATGGTTGTCGGCAGGAGAGGACGATGTAGTCAAAGCGATTTGTGGTTTTGTCGTTAGAAATAACTACTCTTTCGCCACAAAGTATGCTAATTGGCACAACCATTTAGATTTTCCGATTTACGACAGTTTTGTTTGTGAATTGCTGTGTTGCTTGCGTCAATGCGCTATGCCAGACTTGTTTGACAAAAAAGAGGACCTTAAAGATTATGATCGCTTCCGCAAAGTGTTACAAGAAGTTGTTTCTCATTTCAATTTGACCTTCTGTAAGGACCCGAATGGTAAAGACGGCATCAATTACAAACTTCTTGACAAGTTTCTTTGGGCACTTTCCAACTTTGTTGTCATTTCGAAGCCGGAGGTTTCATTTTCTTTTGGAGATTATATAATTAAGAAATACAAAAACGGAAGTGTGCGAGTATTTGAATCAGGAGAGTTGGTAGGAAACACCAAAGAGACCCTAATAGAAATAGCAAAAACTGTTAATTTAACGAATAAAGATACTTTGAATACTTGGAATACTCGACAATTAGGGAAAAAATTACTTGAACATTTAGAAAGTATATAAAAATGAAAACAACGACATTCAAGCGAGCAATCATTGCGATAGCGATGATGCTTGTAACCGCAGCCACATCGTGGGCTTACGAATTCAACTTCTGTGTTAATGGTATATATTATTTCAATAACGGCGATGGCAAAACGGTAACTGTGACGTTTAAAGATTATAATTACAACACTTACTCGGGTTCGGTTGTTATACCTTCAACCATAACCTATAAAGGCACAACCTACTCGGTCACTCGTATTGGTGGTGGTGCATTCGAAGATTGCAGCGGACTGAAATCGGTGACAATCCCCAACTCGGTCACTTCGATTGGTTGGAGTGCATTTGAAAATTGCAGCAAACTGACATCGGTGACCATCCCCAACTCGGTCACATCGATTGGACATGATGCGTTCTATGGTACAGCATGGTATAATAATCAACCCAACGGTTTGGTTTATGCCGGCAAAGTGGCATATAAATATAAAGGTACAATGCCGAACAACACTTCAATAACCATTAAAGATGGAACCCTTGGCATAGCAGGTTCTGCATTCAGGGATTGCAGCGGACTGACATCGGTGACAATCCCCAACTCGGTCACTTCGATTGCTATTGGCGCATTCTATAAATGCAGCGGACTGACATTGGTGACAATCGGCAACTCGGTCACTTCGATTGGTTCTGAGGCATTCTCGGGTTGCAGCGGACTGACATCGGTGACAATCCCTAACTCGGTCACTTCGATTGGTGGTTATGCATTCGAATATTGCAGCGGACTGACATCGGTGACAATCCCTAGCTCGGTCACTTCGATTGGAAGTCGTGCATTCTATAATTGCAGCGGACTGACATCGGTAGTGTTTAATGCAGAGAATTGCACAACTATGGGGAGTTTAGGATCTTATGTTTTTGACGGTTGTTCGAATCTGACAAGTCTTACTATAGGTGAGAATGTTAAAACAATTCCAAGTTATGCATTCTGGGGTTGCAGCGGACTGACATCGGTAACAATCCCCAACTCGGTAACTTCGATTGGTGAGTCTGCATTCAGTAGTTGTTCTTCTCTAAAGACTGTAGTGTTTGGCTCCGGATTAAAAGAAATTGGTAGCAATGCTTTCTACAATTGGTCTTTAGTTAAGACGTTTTGGCTGCCAAATAC
>JAQXVL010000117.1 GCA_029224905.1 Bacteroidales bacterium | reverse complement strand
CAAGAGCGTTTCGAAGAGTGATTTAAATATTTAGTTCGCCTCTGACGGAATCGATGAATTTCCAGAATTCCGCTTCGATAGAAGTGAAAATGTTGCGCGATTGAGCCTTTGCAGGCGGCGGAACGCAGATGTTCAGCCCTGCAGGGTGACATTTCACGCAGATGCGTTCAGGCATTTCGACCGCCTCGCCGTCGAGGTGCATCACGCCGCTGCTGCTTCGCTCGATGGTTATTTCCGGCGTGCGGAAAGTGATGATATTCGTGTCTTGGTCGATGTGCTTTGAGAAAAGCAGCACGCCTAACATCGCCGTGTCGAAAGGCGTTATCGGTAGCATAACAGTTACGTCGATGAGACCGTCTTGCATGTCGGCGTGCGGCGTTATGTAGGCGTTGTTGCCATATTGCGAGGCATTGCCGCACGCTATGAGAAACGCCTTTTCGGTGATTTTTCCAGCTTCGGTGATAAGGCTGTATGTCTCGGGACGGTATTTCAGATATTCGGTCAGCGCACTTTTGATATATCCTGCGGCGCCGCGCTTGTCTCGCCGCGAGAATGCCGAACTGACTTGTGCATCGAAGCCAATGCCGCAAGTGCAGAAAAACGGTCGGTCGTTGGCTGTGCAGTAGTCGAACGCCTCAACGGTACTCTCGTTGATAGCCTCAGCGGCTTTTTGCAGGTCGAGGGGTATGCCGATGTGACGAGCAAGCCCGTTTCCCGAGCCGTTAGGAATGATGCCCAGCGCAGTTTTGCTGTCGCATAGCGCACTTGCTACTTCGTTGACCGTGCCGTCGCCGCCTACGGCGATTACGGCGTCGAGCCCGTCGGCTACTGCTTGTCGCGACAACTCGTAGGCGTGGTTAGCGCGTTCGGTAAAGCGTATGGAGAGATTAAATCGTTCGCCGTCTATCGTATTCTTTAGCATATCAGGCAGAGAATCTTTGTTTTGAGTGCCTGATATGGGATTTATCAATACTAATATGTCGCGTTTTCTTTCCATATTTGCTAAACAATTATGCAAAGATAATAGTTTAATAAGAAAAATATTGTTAACTTAGCAAAAAACAACCTACTATGAAAAAATGGATTTCTATTTTGATTAATTCGTTAGTCTTTTTGACGGGATTAATCCTTGTTATGCTCAACTCGCGCTCGAAGGTGCTCGAAACGGTTGTGGTGATTTTCGGTATCTTGATAATTGTGCCGAGTCTGATAACCATTATTTCGATTTTTACGAAGAAAATCGCCACGCAGTACGGCTTATTGGCGCTACTGCCGTCGGTAGGCTCGCTGATTCTCGGCATTGTGCTCGTGACGAATCCGTCGCTGTTTGTCAGCCTGTTAGTCTACATCTTTGCCGCTATTTTGCTGCTCTTGGGAGTCTATGACCTATGGCGACTCATTGCGGCAAACGAGGGTGTGCGCTTTGCGCCGGCATTCTATGTCGTGCCGATATTGTTGATTGTTGGCGGAATCGTGCTTTTGGCGGTCGACGTCGAAACCGTCGAAAGCGTGCTGGTACTCATTGCCGGCATCGGCTTGATGCTCTGTGGCATCAATTCGCTGGTTCAAATGTTTTTAACAGCGAAAGCTCCTTGCGACAGCGATAAAGCCGCCGAAAAGGCAAACGTCGTCGACATAACTGCCGACGCATCCTCCAAACCGGAATCTAAAACCGATTCTAAATAGCAAGCCGTGCTTTGGCGTAGGCGATGATGATGTCGATGGCGGCGTCTTCGTCGATTTTCGACGAGTCGATACATAGGTCGTATGTGTCGGCTTGTCCCCATTGTCGGTCGGTGTAGAAGTTGTAGTAGTCGGCACGCAATTTGTTTTCTTTCTCGACCTTGTCGCGGGCTTCGTCGATGCTTATCGACAGTCGGCGGGCAACTCGCTCGGCACAGTCGTCGGCGGGCGCACTGACGAAAATGTTGATGCAGTTGGGATTTTGGCGAAGCAGGTAGTCGGCGCAACGACCTACGACTACGCACGATTCTTTTTCTGCCAGTTGCTCTATCATTTCGCGTATGGCGCTCTGGATGGCTTCATAGTAGATTGTCGAAGCCGACGAGTGGAAGGGCTGGATGTAGTAGCCGATGCTCATCGATAGGTTGCCGATGTAGAACGACGGAAGGCGTTCGTCGGCTTTCTTAATCAACTCGGGATTCATCCCGGATTGGCGTGCCGCTTCGAGTAGCAGTTCTTTGTCGTAGAAGCCGATGCCCAAGCGTTCGGCGAGGCGGCGACCGATGTCGTGACCGCCGCTGCCGAATTGACGTCCTATGGTGATTACATATTTTTTGTCTGTCATCTTTCTCGATTTTCGACCGCAAGTTAGTGCAAATCGTGCAAAAATGCAAGAGTTGAACTACTTTTTAAACGGTCGAAATTGGCTAAACGAACGATTCAGCCACATATTTTCCTTCTTCTTGAGGCTCGACTATTTCTACTTGATAATCAATTTTTGCAAACGCTTCAACTATGGCATTATGTGCCCAATTTTTTTCATCGTTATACTGTTCCGTTTTTGCAATAGTCCTCCCATTTTTTTATCAGCGCGGTCATGTCGGCGGGAATTTCGCAACTGAAGTCCATCTGTTGATGCGTAGTCGGGTGGACAAATCCGAGAGTCTTTGCGTGAAGTGCTTGACGAGGACAAATTTTGAAGCAGTTTTGAACGAACTGCATATATTTTGCAGTGGCAATGCCACGCAGCACTTTGTCGCCGCCGTAGCGCTCGTCGCTGAACAGCGGATGCCCGATGTGGCGCATGTGCACGCGAATCTGGTGCGTGCGCCCCGTTTCCAATTGGCATTCCACGAGGGCAACGTGGCTGAGGTTTTCGATTACGCGATAGTGCGTCACGGCGTGCTTGCCTTGGTCGCCGTCGGGGAAAACCGTCATCTGCAGTCGGTCTTTGGGATTGCGACCGATGTTGCCTTCAACGGTTCCGCTCGGCTCGTCGAACTTGCCCCACACCAGCGCTACATATTGTCGGTGAGTCGTTTTGTTGAAGAATTGGCGTCCCAAGTAGGTCTTTGCGTCGGGCGTCTTCGCCACTACGAGAAGACCTGAAGTGTCTTTGTCGATGCGGTGCACAAGCCCCAGGCGCGGGTCGCTGACGTCGTAGTCGGGATTGTCGCGGAAGTGGTATGCCAATGCGTTGACGAGCGTTCCGCTATAGTTGCCGTGTCCGGGGTGTACGACCAATCCGGCAGGCTTGTTGACCACCAATAGTTGGTCGTCTTCGTAGACGATGTCGAGCGGGATGTCTTCCGGTATGATTTCGAGCTCGTAGCGCGGACGGTCCATCACCAGCGAAACGACGTCGAAAGGCTTTACGCGGTAGCTCGATTTTACCGGCTTGCCGTTGACGATGATGCATCCGGCATCGGCGGCTTGCTGTATGCGGTTGCGCGACGTGTTGTCGATATGTGCAACAAGAAATTTGTCAACGCGAAGCAGCGTTTGCCCTTTTTCCGCCACGAATCGATAGTGTTCCCACAATTCTTGACCGGAATCGGACGTTATGCTGTCGGCAAGTTCGTCGTCGTTATCGAGAATGTTTTGGTCTATCATAATTCTGTGTCGTCAGGGATGTCGGATAAGTCGAGTTCGTCGGACTCTTCGTTGATTATAACGGAATCCATCATGGCTTGTTGAAGCGAGCCGTCGCCGACAACGAGTGTTATGTTTGAATTTACCGGAATCATATCGCCGGCGCGCAACGGAAGTCCGTTCATACGTATGCTGATGACCAAGTCGGAATATTCTGAAGGAACTTTTTCGACTTTGATGTTTGTCAAGCCTAAAGATTGAAGCGTGGTTTGGGCTTGGCGCAACGACAAGTCGGCAACCGACGGGAGTTTTACTTGCTTGGTTGCAAACGAGCGAATTGTGATGTAGACGGTTCGGTCGTTTTTGATTTTCGAGCCGGCTTTGGGCGTTTGCATAATGATTGTACCCGGCTTGGAGTTGTTGTCGAAAATTGAGTCGCTGATTTCGTATTTCAGCCCTTTGCTACGAAGCTCCTTTTCGGCATCGGAGAGCATCATGCCTTTCAGCTCGGGCACGATTTGAAATTCATTGTGGTGGGTAAACCAACCGAGGCTGAAATAGCCTATGAGGAGCAATACCACATCGACTGCTATGATAGTCAATATGGTAGTGATTATTTTATGTCGCTTGAAAAAGCCGATAAATTTGTTGTCCATGCTCTATTCGTTTCTGCAAAAGTATCAAAAACGGATGAAATAAGCAAATTCTATTTGTTATTAGAGATTTTTCGGAT
>JAQXVL010000116.1 GCA_029224905.1 Bacteroidales bacterium | reverse complement strand
GATGAGATATTACCTCAACATGAGCTTCAAAGAAATCGCCGAAGCGACCGGTGTGAGCATCAATACGGCTCTCGGCAGAATGCGTTACGCACTAATGAATCTTCGCAAAATCGCCGAAGAAAACCACATCGTGCTCACGATGTAATTTTAGCCTGCATTATTCATACTGTTCCTACTGCAAGGACTAACTGACAACACCTTAGCGCAATGCTCGCTCTTCCTCTTTAAAGGTAGGATTTACTACATTCTGCATCGTCATCGCTGTGCTCACGCTAATGCATTGCCATTTAGCCCTTTCGTAACGGAACTATATGAATAATGCAGGCTAAATTAAAAGAAGTACAACTGATAGAAAAAACTATCAGAGCATTCTAAATGGCACCCTAAATTCGATTATTTCGTTAATAAATCAGCGGAAACAGCAAATTTTTTACCACTTTCCGCTTGTTTTCTCACGAAATTTTGTCATCTTTGTGGCGTCATTTAAAATTAGACCATTACACATTATTCTATAATACATAGACGGAGCGCGTCAAGGCTCAAACTATTGGCGATCATTGTTGGGAACACCGAAGTATAACACTTGGTGTGGTTTAGCATTTGAGCGCACTTGTCTATGGCATGTTGACCAGATTAAGAAGAAACTTGGCATTAGCGGAATACTCACAAACGAAATGTATTCCGGTCTGTGACAGGCACAAAGAAAGCCATTCATTCCATTATGGTCACGACTGATGGTCTAACTCGGAATGAATATTGGGGTGACGTTCAATCTGAAATACAACCGGACGATTTGTACGAACTATAAAATACGATTGATTTGCTATGTTCGAGAATTTCGCTCGAATTGAACTAATTTTGGATAAATTAGGCTGCGGCTCGGAAAAATCAACCTGAAAACTGCGCTTTCGCTTTGTTATGCGCTCGATTTTCACTAATTTTGAATAAATTAGGCTGCGGCTCGGAAAAATCAACCTGAAAACTGCGTTTTCGTTTGCTTTTTCGCTCGCCTTGCACTAATTTTGCGGGAAATTTTAACGAAGGTAAAAATGATTGCAGTTACAGGTTTAGCAATGCAGTTCGGCAAACGTGTTTTGTTTCAGGATGTTAACTTGAAATTTACACAAGGCAACTGCTACGGAATTATCGGCGCCAACGGTGCCGGAAAGAGTACTCTAATGCGTATCCTTTCGGGTCAGTTGCAGCCCACTCGCGGCTCTATCCAACAAGGTGCCGGCGAACGTATGTCGGTACTTAGCCAGGACCACTTTGCTTACGACGAATTTACGGTGATGGACACTGTTCTTCAAGGTCATGACGTGCTTTGGAGCATTATGAAGGAGAAGGATGCGCTCTACGCCAAAGAGGATTTCTCCGACGCCGACGGTCTGCGTGCATCGGAATTGGAAGACAAGTTCACCGAACTCAACGGCTGGAATGCGGAGAGCGATGCGGCTTCGTTGCTGTCGGGTTTGGGCATCCGCGAAGATAAGCACTATATGCTTATGAAGGATATGAGCGGCAAGGAGAAGGTGCGCGTGCTGCTAGCAAAGGCTCTGTTCGGCAATCCGGACAACTTGCTGCTCGACGAGCCGACCAACGACCTCGACCTTGAGACTGTGGCTTGGTTGGAAAACTACCTGTCGAACTGCGAAAACACGGTGTTGGTTGTGTCGCACGACCGCCACTTCCTCGACGCCATTTCGACGCATACGCTTGACATCGACTATAACAAGATAACGCTCTTCGCCGGCAACTACAGTTTCTGGTATGAGTCGTCGCAATTGGCATTGCGTCAGCAACAGCAAGCCAACAAGAAGGCTGAAGAGAAGCGCAAAGAGTTGCTTGAATTCATCCAACGCTTTAGTGCCAACGTTGCGAAGTCGAAGCAGACGACGAGCCGCAAAAAGATGTTGGAGAAACTTAACGTCGAGGAGATTCAGCCCTCGTCGCGCCGCTATCCGGGCATTATTTTCACTCCGCAACGTGAGCCGGGCAACAAGATTTTGGAGGTGCACGGGCTGACAGCGAGTGTCGAGGGTACGCGCCTGTTCGAAGATGTCAACTTCACGATAGAGCGCAACGACAAGGTTGTATTTCTCAGCCACGACCCGCGCGCAATGACGGCGCTTTTCGAAATCATCAACGGACGACGTCGCGCAGATGCGGGCACGTATGAATGGGGTCAAACCATCACGACTGCTTATCTGCCGCTCGACAACAGCGAGTATTTCAACACGGATATGAACCTCGTGGATTGGTTATGCCAGTTCAGCAACGATTCGAGCGAAATCTATCTGAAGGGATTCTTGGGCAAGATGCTCTTCTCGGGCGAGGAAGTTCTCAAGAAGGCGTCGGTGCTTTCGGGAGGCGAAAAGATGCGCTGTATGATTGCGCGAATGATGATGACCGACGCAAATACGCTCATCCTCGACACGCCGACCAACCACCTCGACTTGGAGTCGATTCAGGCGTTCAACAACACGCTGAAGGCTTTCAAGGGCAACATTCTTATGTCGTCGCACGACCACGAGTTCATCCAAACAATTTGTAATCGCGTCATCGAGCTTACGCCGAACGGCATTATCGACAAGATTATGGACTTCGACGACTACTTGAGTGACGAGCGCGTTCAAGCACAACGCGAGAAACTGTATAACGCATAAAAATATATAATTATGGTAAAACATATTGTTACGTTCAAGTTGCAAGGCACACCTGAGGAACGCCTTGAGGTAGCACGCCGATTCAAAGCGGCGCTTCTTGCTCTACCCGAGCAGATTGACGTGCTCCGCAGTATGGAAGTAGGCATCAACGAAAACCCGTCGGAGACGTGGGACGTTGTGCTGACCGCCGTAGTCGACACGCTCGCCGACGTGGCTACCTACGCCAACCATCCGGCACATGTTGCCGCCGCTGCCCTCCTTGCCGGTCACAAGGACCAACGCGCCTGCGTCGATTACGAGTGTTAGGCGGAGAGAGGTAAGAGGTAAGAGTGGAGAGATTTCGTCAGACTCTACCAATAAACTTTCTTACTTCTTTCGGCGTTTATAAAATAAAAAAATTTGCGTTTTCGCTTGCATTGCACTATTTTTGCATAAAGATAGGAAAACGTGTAACGAAAAAAGTATTGTAGTATGGCAGAAGATGTAAAATCGGACAGCGTTGTGATAATTCCGACGTACAACGAAAAGGAAAACATTCGGAATATCATCGAGGCGGTATTCGAGTTGCCGACACGATTTGACGTGTTGATAATCGACGACAATTCGCCCGACGGCACAGCGGCGATTGTAAAAGAAATGCAAAAAGAGCACACGGGACGGCTTCACCTGCTTGAGCGAAGCGGCAAGTTGGGCTTGGGCACGGCATACATTATGGGTTTCAAATGGAGCATCGCTGCCGGCTACGACTTTATCATCGAAATGGATGCCGACTTCTCGCATCCGCCGCGCAAGTTGCTCGAACTGCGCCAAGCGTGCCTCGACGGCGCCGACGTGGCAATCGGGTCGCGCTACATCTCGGGCGTTAACGTGGTGAATTGGCCTATGGGTCGCGTTCTGATGTCTTACTACGCTTCGGCTTACGTCCGTATGATTACGGGGCTGAAAATCAAAGACACCACGGCAGGATTCGTTTGCTATCGTCGGAAAGTGCTCGAAACTATCGACCTCGACAGCATCAAGTTTAAGGGCTACGCATTCCAAATCGAGATGAAGTTCACCGCTCGCAAGTGCGGATTCAAGATTGTCGAAGTGCCAATCATCTTCGTCAACCGCGAAAAAGGAACGAGCAAGATGAGTTCGGGAATTTTCGGAGAAGCGGTTTTCGGAGTCATTCAACTGAAAGTATCAAGCTGGTTTAAAAAGTATCCGAAAGCATAAATGAGTCGACAGCTGATATATAATGCCGAAATCGTCAACGAGCGACGCCGCATCCACGGATATATCGTTGTCGAGGGGAGCATTATTAGCGAAGTGTCGGCAGGCGAACCGTCACGAGAGCTGATGTCGGTATGCGACACGGCGACCGACGTCGACGGTGCAACGGTTATTCCCGGCGTAATCGACGACCAGGTGCACTTCCGCGAGCCGGGCTTGACCCACAAAGCGGAAATCGCCACCGAATCGCGAGCAGCCGTAGCCGGCGGTGTTACGTCGTTTATGGACATGCCAAACACCAAGCCGCCAACGGTCACGCTCGAAGCCCTCGAAGAAAAATATAGCCGAGCCGCCGAAGTGTCACCGGCAAACTACGCATTCTTTATCGGTGCAACAAACGACAACATCGACACCCTCAAAGCCGTCGACTACACTCGCACGCCGGGCGTAAAACTCTTTCTCGGCTCGTCGACAGGCAATATGCTCGTCGACAACAAAGATACGCTCAAGAAAATCTTCACCGAAGTGCCGGCGCTGATTGCCATCCACTCGGAAGACGAAGCGCTGATACGCCGCAACCGCGAATTCTTCGTCAGCCGCTACGGCGACAACCTTCCGGTGTCTTACCATCCGCTAATCCGCAGCAACGAAGCGTGCTACAAGTCAACTCTGCGCGCCGTCGAGATGGCTCGACGCTACGGCACACGGCTGCACATTCTGCACCTGTCGACGGCGAAAGAACTAGAACTGCTCGACGCATGTCCGCTGTCGCAAAAACGCATCACGGCTGAAGTGTGCGTGCATCATCTATGGTTCACCGACGACGATTACGCTCGTCTTGGAAACCTCATAAAATGGAATCCGGCAGTAAAAACCGAACAAGACCGCAATGCACTGCGCGAAGCCGTTGCAAGCGGGCTCGTCGACATTGTAGCCACCGACCACGCGCCGCATCTGCTCTCCGAGAAGCAAGGCAACTGCCTGACGGCAGCCTCCGGAGGTCCGCTCATTCAACATTCGCTGCAGACGATGCTCGAACTCGTCGACCAAAAAGTGTTTACCCTCGAAACCGTCGTCGACGCAATGTGCCACCGCCCTGCGGAACTTTTCCACATCGACCGACGCGGCTACATCCGCAAAGGCTATTACGCCGACTTGGTCGTTATCGACCGCGGCGTGCCCTACACCGTTCGGCAGGAAAACATCTTGACAAAATGCGGTTGGTCGCCCTTCGAAGGCTACACGTTCCACAACACCATCCAACGCACCTACGTCAACGGCGTGCAGGTTTACAACCAAGGCACGGTCAATCCGTTGCCCGCCGGCGAACGTTTGATTTTTAACAACAACTGAACATAATGAATTTACACGGTCTTAACGACAACGAAATACTCGAAAGCCGACAGCGACATGGCAGCAACACGCTCACGCCGCCGTCCACAACGCCCTTGTGGCGCAAATTCTTGGCGTGCTTCAACGACCCGCTCATCAAAGTGCTGCTCGTGGCAATGGTACTCGCCATCGGCATTGCCTGCTACGAATGCGTAACGCAGACGCCCGGCATTACCCCGTTTTTGGAACCGCTGGGAATTTTCATCGCCGTAATTCTTGCCACACTCATCGGATTTATCCTCGAGGTGAATGCCAACAAGAAGTTTAACGTACTCAACCAAGTCAACGACGACACTCAGGTAGCGGTGCTTCGCGGCGGAACGGTGACACACGTGGCAAAGAAAGACATCGTTGTGGGCGACATCGTTTTTCTGCGCACCGGCGACGAAGTGCCTGCCGACGGCGTGCTTATCGACTCTACGTCGCTGCTGGTCAACGAAAGTAGCCTCACCGGCGAAAATTCCGCCGACAAGTCGCATCTACCGCATACCGACAACGGCGAGTCGACCTACCCCGTCAACCGCGTGCTCCGCAGCTCAACCGTTATCGACGGCACCGGCATCATGCAAGTCGACGCCGTCGGCGACGCAACCGAGTACGGAAAAGTCTATAAAGCCGCGCAAATCGCATCAACCGAACCTACGCCGCTGACTCGACAACTCGAAGGACTCGGCAAACTCATTTCCTACGTTAGTTACATCATCGGCATACTCGTCCTCGTCGGACGCATGGCGATGTTCGACTACGCCGATTTCAACTGGCTGTCGTTTACCAACTATTCGCTGACGTCGCTGATGTTGGCGGTTACGCTTATCGTTGTTTCCGTGCCCGAAGGTCTGCCCATGAGCATCACCCTGAGCCTTGCGCTCAGCATGCGCCGTATGCTCAAGACCAACAACCTGGTGCGCAAACTCCACGCTTGCGAAACCATGGGCGCAGTCACCGTGATTTGCACCGACAAAACCGGAACACTCACCGAAAACGTAATGACAGTGGCGCACAGCCAAATCGACGACAATTGCAGCGACACGTTGCTCGCCGAAGCCATCAGCGTCAACTCTACGGCATTTATCGACGGAAAAACGTCGGAGGTGCTCGGCAATCCCACCGAAGGCGCATTGCTTAAATACATTATCGGTCGCGGCTTCGACTATCTGTCATTCCGCCGTGAATGCCACATTGTCGAGCAACTCCCCTTCTCCACCCTCCGCAAATACATGGCAACCGTTGTCGAAAGCAACGCCGTGAGCGGTCGACGCGTCTTGTACGTCAAAGGCGCTCCGGAGATAGTCCTCGAGATGTGCCGACAAAGCCTCACCGACGACATTCGCGCCCGTTACGAAGCACAACTCGCTGAATATCAAGACCAAGCCATGCGCACCATTGCGCTGGCATACGCCGAGGTCGACAGCACCGACCCGTTAATCGACGCCGACAGCCTTAAGCCGACGCCGCTCACGCTGATGGGCATCTTCGCCATCAACGACCCCGTGCGCCACGACGTTAAATCGGCTGTTGCGCTGAGCCGACGCGCCGGTATCAACATAAAAATCGTAACAGGCGACACCTTCGGAACGGCTCGACAAGTGGCTCGCCGCTGCGGACTGTGGG
This sequence comes from Bacteroidales bacterium, assembly GCA_029224905.1. Classification (GTDB taxonomy): domain Bacteria; phylum Bacteroidota; class Bacteroidia; order Bacteroidales; family Muribaculaceae; genus Limisoma. Next base: position 809 of record JAQXVL010000116.1, on the reverse strand, counting down.
ACGACAACGTCGACAGCGATGCAAACGCCGTTGCGGGTACACAATTCGCCGAGATGACCGACGACGAAGCCGCAAAAATTGTCGACAGCATTAAGATAATGTATCGCGCACGGCCTACCGACAAATCGCGACTCGTACGACTTCTGCAACAGAGCGGACACGTTGTGGCAGCCACCGGCGACGGAACCAACGACGCCCCCGCCCTCCAAGCCGCTCACGTCGGACTCGCCATGGGCGACGGCACCGCCGTGGCGAAAGAAGCCGGCGACATTACAATCCTCGACAACTCGTTCGACAGCATAACCCGCGCAGTCATGTGGGGACGCTCGCTCTATCGCAACATCCAACGCTTCATCCTCTTCCAACTCACCGTCAACCTCGTGGCTTGCCTCACCGTGCTCATCGGAGCATTCACCGGGCAACAATCACCGCTGACAGTGTCGCAAATGCTTTGGGTGAACCTCATTATGGATACGTTTGCCGCACTTTCGCTGGCTTCGTTGCCGCCGTCGACCGACGTGATGAACAACCGTCCGCGACGCCAATCGGCATTCATCGTAACGCGACCAATGGCAATTACGATATCAATTGTCGGCGTCATTATGGCGATTCTGCTATTCGGCTTGGCGCAGTATTTCAAGCATACCGACGCACCGCTATCGGAATTCTCCGCAGCCGACTATCTGCGCTGCTTCTTTGCCGGCGACTTGCGCCACAGCCTGATGTCGACCTACGAACTGACGCTGTTTTTCACCGTCTTCGTATTCCTCCAATTCTGGAACCTCTTCAACGCAAAAACATTCGCAAGC
>JAQXVL010000115.1 GCA_029224905.1 Bacteroidales bacterium | reverse complement strand
AATCTTATTAACTCGCTCCTTGATGGCTCTTTTGAGCGAGTAAGGATAATTTCTCAAATGAATGCCGCATTCAAGGAGTATTTCACAACCGGTGAGTTTAACCGTCTATGCAAAGTATCCATATCGCAAGGCAATAGTGCGTTTGCCCATGAAATGAGTACTCTGTGGATCCGCAGCGGCTTTAAGATTTCGATTGAAAATGACGCCTCACTTAAAGAGTCGGATATTAATGAACTTGCTGTATACGTCACGGATAATGCCGCCTTTGTCCGTCAATTGATGGCCATGGGTTTCGATACTCTTGTCATCAAGGGAAAGACTACCGGAATGGCTAAAAGTTTCGCACTAAAGAAATTCGCAAATCTTAATCAGTATTATATCAGATGAATCCGTTTAGACGACTAATCCTCAGAATCAGGTTCCATAGAAACATCAAAACAGATGAAACCATAAATGTGATAGATAGTATGGTGAAGGCGCGAAAACTCTATAAAGAGCTTAGTATGGCTGCGCATCCGGATAAGCATCCGCACCAAATGGATATTGCCGAAGACATAATGAAACGTCTAACGGCAAACAAACACAGTTACGCCAGCCTTATTCTCCTTAAAAAAGAGATAGAAGAAAGGCTCAAATAGAATTTACCTTAACCTAACTTCGATATGTAATAATGTAAAACAATAAACTATATAGATATGGCAACTCTCGTACAATGCCCTTATTGCGGCAGCTATCAAACATCAAAGACAACTAACGGCAAAGTAAGCGATGCTCTTGCTAAAACCGGTGCCATTGTTGGCGGCGCTCTTCTCCAAATGGTAACAGGCGTACCCGGAATCCTTGGAGCCAATATCGGCTATGGCCGTTCATGGCATCAATACTGCTGTTCAGACTGTCATGAGGCTTTTAAGGTTCGGCTCGGTGTCGCTGGAAATGTAAAGGAAATCAAGAAATATTAATCTTTAACAGTGCCGGTATGTCAATCATCAAATACCTGATAGTTGCTGCTCTCGCACAAGTATTAAAACCATATTGGATGGAAATCTCAATCATAGTCGCTATCGTTGTCATCGGCATCATAGCTCAACATTATTTGAAGCATAAACAAGAAAAAAAGGAACACATGGGAAGTGAAGATGAAGAAAGCCCAAATCAGAATGAAGTTAAGAAGCCGGATACACTCGGTCTGATGTTTAAGACACTAAGTAATCTTGGCTGTCAGCCTACCGCAAATGAAGACGGCACTATATCGGTGCAATATCAAGGTGAGAACTTCCACATGGAGTTTGGCGGAATGTATGCTCGCGTGTGGGATCCAATGTGGGCCGGGGTTAAGGCTGACGATCCTGATATGCCAAAAATCCGTGAGGCAGTCAATGCCGCCAACTTCAATTTCGGACCTACCGTTGTTCTTACTGCGCCTAATGAGGACGGTGTAATTGGCTTCCACAGCCGTCGTGACATTATGCTCCATCCTGCTTGTCCCGACAATGAACCATTTGTGAAAGCAGTACTTGACTCCTTTTTCGATGCAAAAGAGCAAGTGCGTAATAGTTTCCAACAAATCAACGCCAAGCAGATGGAGGCACAAAAGAATCGCCGTCCGGTAGGTTTCACAACAAATAATCAGGAATAATTATGAAAACAAGTTTCTATTTTGTCCTTTGGATTCTCATATACCCAATTCTCGGACTTCTCAACAACAGTTTTATTGATAATAACGCTTTTATCGTGGCACTTGCAGTTGTGTGGGGGTTATCATGGCTACTTAACCGAATCATGCCTAACACACTGACTTATGAACGTGCTCTAAATGTTGCACCTATTCTCGAAGACATATATACCGGCAATGTTGCCTCTTTTAGTAAGCAATTGTCGAAAGAAGCTACAATAGAATTAGTAACGGCAATCTACTTTATAGTAACTACCATAGTTATAGCAATTGCAATTTTCAAAGCCGGAGTGAATGATTGGATAGCATTATTAATATTTGGGTTCTTTACTTTCGGTGCTATTTCGAGAAGTGCCGGATTGATTAAAGCAAAGACAAATCTTAAAAACAATCCTAACCCGGAGCAGTGCATGGAGATAGCCGAAGAAACATACAAATTGGACTATGCCTCTTATTATGAAGCTCGCAATGGTGCCGACTATAGTCACATGATGCCTGAAAAACCAAAACACTTCAAAATATTTCAGGTATGCTCTACAATTATTTCCGCTATATGCACATTGTTAGGAGCTGCGTATATTATTTTAGGTGTTATACTCTTCTTTGGTCAACCCATCGAAGTACAGACTATTGCAGGAATGTACTTCTTATATGGAACCTTGGCAACCTACTTTGGCATCAAGGATTTTATTTCCGGCTTTTCCAGCCGTAAACAGAACTAATAACCTATATAAGACTATCTTGAATTCTCTGTTTCACGTATCTAATATGTCTATGCGATTGCTAAGTGATATTTCAGTATAATTGAGGGGAAGGCGGGAGCTGTGCGCAGACCTTTTGCACGTAATATGCACGTAAAAATAAAGAGAAGCGAGATAACAATTGAATTTTCAATGTGTGTCTCGCTTAACCAGTCCCAAAACAAGAGCCATAAAAAGAAAATGGGAAAAATAAACACGGAAATACCATTAGACACCAATGAGTCTGAGGTAGCCTACACAGTTTAGGCTTAAGAATGCATTCGTGAATCTGTTAATAAATTCTTTGATTAATGGGGACATACGATTCTTATATTGTATATAGAGATTATTACATCTCAAATTATATAAAGAATTTAAACAATGTCTCAATATCCAAGATTTATGAATTATTTTACTCAGTTTAAAGACATAAACGCTTGAAACAAGGGTCTTGGTGGAAAGTAGGATTTCCGTTCTCCTTATGATACCCTAAGACACCTGCCTCCTCATTTATCCCGTTCATTTCTTCTCATCCGGTACTTTCGAGAAGGGATGACACTATTGGGAAAAAGATAAAACTGAGGTTTCATCACTTAACTTTGAAAATACCCAAACGAATTGTACCTTTGCATCGTTAGAAAAAAACACCCAGACAAGTCTGACTAAGAATGGGGTAAAAATCTCAAATATGTGATTTTATATGGGGATTGTTGGTTGATGTATTTGTATAAAGTTGTCTATATCAACTTTATACATTGTTATCACTAATAACAACTGGGTATTTGAAAAGTGGCATAAAAGCATGTCCTGTCTTTGACTATAATCAGTTGAAAGACGAAAATCAACTTATAAGCAAATCTGTACTGGATAAATTCTGTATAGACATGACAGATACTATTCCATATGATGCAGAAGATGCAGAATCAAGAGATGATAATGTAGATTATAGAACTTTCCGCTCACACTCTCTAGTGAGAGTTGGTGATGGTAAATATTTGATTTATAGTCTACACTTGCTATTGAAGAGGTAAAGTAAGTGTAACAATAATTATCGAATAGCAAATCCGTGCAACCCAACGAGTTACATGGGTTTGTTGTTTTTATGGGTTCGGAAGTCGCATTTTTTTTCGGGTGATTAAACAAAATCAATTATCTTATTATTACCAAAAAAGTGCCAACATCGGCTGAATTTTTGCTGAAAACGGAGGATATCCACCCAGCCAAAACGGGCATGTCTTCCGTTTTCAGCACCTATAAAGTGTGCTGCTATTTTAGCTGACCTCCAATAACACGCCAAAAAGACGCCAAATTTGGGAAAAGAAAATCGCTAAAGGGCTCGTTGTGAGTTCTTTAGCGATTTGTGATGTGGTCCCACTTGGGCTTGAACCAAGGACCCCCTGATTATGAGTCAGATGCTCTAACCAACTGAGCTATAGGACCGTGCGCCGCTTTCTGTTGTCCGAAATTGCCGTGCTCCGGCTTGCTGCTTTGCCTGCTCCGGCTTGCTGTGTTGCCCGCGGGACTGCTTTTTCGGTTACGGCGGTGCAAAGGTAATTGGTTTTTGCCAATTTTCCAACTTTTTAGCTCTGTTTTTTGGCGCGGTTAGAAATTATTCTGTTTGATTGCTTCGGCGTTGGGGGTTAGGTTGTCTTTTTTTGCGTTGGTGAATGTTATGACGGGCATTTGGTTGGCGTCGGAGCTGGTGAGTACGACGTTTTGTGGGTTTTCGGATGTTTGTGTGTAGGTGTACGACCAGTTGGTTTCTTCGATGCGCCAGTCGCCGACGGTGAGTGCCACGATGCGCTCGACGTCGCCGCCTCCGGCTTTGCCTGTAAATGCTATGGTCATGTATTTGTTGTAGGTTTCGTTCTCTTTATAGGAGATGTTGAATATTGCTGTTTCTCCTTCTTTGAGACCTTTTTTGATGATTTTAACGAAAATGAAGTTGTAGCCGAGGGTGAGGTGTAGGTATTGTGAGAGTCCTTCGGCTTCGGTGTCGACGATGATTTTTCCGAGGTTTTTGAGACCGTCAGCTGAGTTGAGGAGTTGTTCGTAGCGGTAGTGTTGTGTTTCCGCTTGTTTTGTTGTTCCCCATTTGTATGCTCCGTCGTCGGGGCTGTAGTCTTCCATCCATGATATGGCGGTTCTTGGCACGGGCACTTGGAATTCGTTGAGGTTGAGGTTTGCGGGGTTGGGGATTGTGACTGTGCCGGGGTAGTATTTGTACTCTTTTCTCATTGGGCTGTCGCCTATGTATTTGCTGTGGTCGCTGCAGACGGTGCTGATGTCGTTTCCGGCGATGTCGGCTTTGTTTGCGTAGATGCCGAACGGGTATGTGCGGCTGATTGTGAGGCTTCCGTCTTTGGATATGATGATTCCGCCGCCGAAGCCGGAGAATTTGTGGCTGAGGAAACAGTTGTCATTCCAGTTGTATGGGAAGTAGCCGAAGCTGGTTTTGGGACCGCCTTCGACGTATTTTGCTTCGTTCCAGCGAATCAAGCCGCCTTCGTAGGTTACTTGTGCTTCGTTGATTAGGAGTGCACCGCCGAGTTTTGCTTTGTTGTACTCCATTTTGTTGTTTCGGAGGGTGAATTTTACGTTGTTGCCTGCGTCGACGCCGTCGAATTCGATGGCTCCGCCGCGGTATGCTTCGTTGTGGGCGAAGTATGCGTTTTGGATTGTTCCGGAGACGTATTCGTTTGCCACGTCATTCATGCTTTTGATGCAGATTGCGCCTCCGCCGTCGTTGGTGACTGTGTTGTAGGTGAATGTTGCTTGGTCGTTGATGTTAAGCACTCCGCCTTCTTCGATGTAGATTGCTCCACCGCTTCCGATTGCTGTATTGTGGTCGAAAGTTGCCTTGCCGATTTCGATGTGCGACTGTTTGCTGGAAAATAGTCCACCGCCGGAATTTGCTTTGTTCCCGGTGATGGTTGCGGAGCCTAAGGTTATTTCTGAATTTTCTGTAGAGAATATGCCGCCACCGTTGTCTGTGGTTTCGCTGCCGCTGATGGTGGCGTTGCCGATATGGAGTATTGATTCACTCTTTATGAAAATTCCTCCGCCTTTCATTGTTTTCGAGCCGGTTATTTTAGCGTTGCTGTCGATATTGATTTTGCCGCGTTCGCAGAAGATTCCTCCGCCCCAACCTATCGATTTGCATTGGTCGAGTGTGAGGTTGCCGAGGGTGATGCTCGAGTAGTTGTCTTTGGTGACGCCGGAAGTCGACATGCAGGCGAGTCCGCCGCCGTCTTGCGCAGAGTTGCCTTCGGCGGTAAGGGCTTTGAGGTCGGCTGATGCTCGTGTGCCGGTAACGCAGATTGCGCCGCCGCGTCGCAAGGCTTTGTTGCCGTTCATTGTTAGTTCGCCGGCTTGAGCCGGGTTGTGGCTGATGTTTGTGTTGTAGACGTATACTGCGCCGCCACACGATTTATAATCTTCTTCAGACGTGACGTTGCCGCTTGCATCTTTTTTGTCGTAGAATGTTTTCGCCGGCCATGTGTTGTAGTTGTCTTCTCCCTTATCCACATGGTACACTTTGTTGTAGTTCATTTCACCGCGATTTAGGTGTAGGTTTACGCCGTATTTGCCGACAGCCGACAGATTCTCGAAGTAGAGTCCACCGCCTTTGACAGTTGCGCGGTTGTTGTTGATTCTCGCACCGTTAAGGTGTAGGTTGAATGTTGAGCCTTCAGTGAGTTGGCAAGCCTGATTTAGTTGAAAGCCGATACCGCCGCCGTACTGAGCGGAGTTGTCGTGGATGTATAATTTGTCGGTTAGGAAGTAGTCGAAGTCATATCTACCGAGATTACCTGCTGAATATCCATACATGTGTATGCCGCCGCCCATAATCCCGGCAGTGTTGTAGCATATTTCAGTTTGTGCGCCTGTAAATTCGCAGAGCGTTTCGATACGCATAGCGCCACCAGAGCGTCCTGCAGTGTTGTGGTGGAAGTGGCAACCGTCGACGACGAGTTTGGGTCGCCGATTCTCGTCTTCGGCTTTACCCATAGCGTTCCAGAACACGCCTGCGCAGCAGTTTTCAGCAGTGCAGTATTTTATTTCGACATTTTTCATGGTGAAGTTTCCAACCCACCCTCCACGGAAACGTATAATGCCTCCCCATCCTGCGCCCGCGTCGGTGTCTTTCGAGGGGTCGCTTGAGGCAGCCCCGTCACCTTTGGTTGCTACACACCGGTCAATTAAGACATCGGTCATAGTGATGGCGCACGAAGTTGGGGTGTTGTTAACGTTTGCTGTGCAAGATTTATCGTTTTCTGTAAAGAGCACGGGTCCGGCGTATGACTTGCAGTTTTGAAATGTGCAATTCTTGATGGTCGTTGTGCCAAGAAGTTGACTGTTTTCCCAGCCGGGGTTGATTTTAATTGCACTTTGTGGTGAATTCTGAGTGTTAAGAAAGTTTTGTATCGTGACGTATTGCATCTCAATCGTGCCTGCCGTTTCAATCATAGAATTAGCCATTGCTGTGTTGGCGCCGTCGAGAATAATTCGTTGGCTGTTGCTTTTGCCGTGAATGATGAGTTTGCTTTTTGGGTAGACGCGGAAGTATGAACCGGCAGAGCCTCCGTGTGTAAGGCTGACGTTTCCTGTAACGCCGTCGGCGATTTCGACAATAAGGGTTACACTGTTAGTGCCGTTGCCAACTTGGATGTAGCCGTTCATCGTTACGTTGCCTTTTATCTTAATGTAATAGGTTGCGCCATCTGTTTGGCAAGTTCCCGTGTCGTTTTTGATGGTGGCACCGTCAGTCCAAATGAAAGGATCGTCAGCATATCCGGTAGCGCCGATGGCATAGTTGGGCATTGCAATAAAAAGAATTACTACAATAGCAGTTAAATGTTTAATAAAGTTAAATCGGGGGGGGTAAAAAATCTATTCATATTAGTAGCGGAAGTGATTTGTAGTTAAAATTAGTGTAGTTTTTTATGTAAGTGCTGTAAAAGTATATATTATATACTTTACGGGCAAATATTTTGTAGCCTAAATGCCCGACACGGTGAATGATTCTGTGCTTTTTTGTGAAAAATTAACTTTTGCTTACAATTCTGCTTTGGCGAGTTTGCGGGCGATGAATCTGCCGGTGATGCTGTCGGGCGATTGGGCGATTTGCTCGGGTGTGCCTTGTGCGACGAGGCATCCGCCTTGGCTGCCGCCTTCGGGTCCGAGGTCGATGACGTGGTCGGCGCAGGCGATAACGTCGAGGTTGTGCTCGATGATGATGATGGTATGTCCTTGGGCAAGGAGTATGTTGAATGCTTTGAGGAGGGTGTTTACGTCGTGGATGTGTAGCCCGGTTGTCGGTTCGTCGAAGATGAATATTGTTGGCGCGGTTTTGGCGCGCGAGAGGAAGTTGGCTAACTTGATGCGCTGGTTTTCGCCGCCGGAGAGTGTCGACGATGTTTGTCCGAGTTTGATGTATCCGAGCCCGACTTGTTGCAGCGGTAGCAGTCGTTTGACGATTTTGGCTTCGGTGCTTCCATCGGATTCTCTGAAGAATTGGATTGCTTCGTCGACGGTCATTTCGAGGACGTCGTAGATGTTTCGACCGCGGTAGGCAATGTCGAGTATTTCTTGCTTATATCGGTGTCCGTGGCAGCTGTCACAGGTGAGTGTGATGTCTGCCATGAATTGCATTTCGATAGTTATTGTTCCTTCGCCTTGGCATGCTTCGCAGCGTCCGCCTTCGACGTTGAAAGCGAAGTGTCCGGGGCCGAATCCCATTTGTCGTGCGAGTTGTTGGTCGGCGAAGAGTTTGCGGATTTCGTCGAATGCTTTAAGGTAGGTTGCGGCGTTGCTGTGTGTCGACTTACCGATGGGATTTTGGTCGATAAATTCGACGCCGGCGATTAGGGAGAGGTCCCCTTTAAGCCCGGTGTGCGTGCCGGGAGCGTCGCCGCCGTTGCCGAAATGTCGCATCAGTGAGCGGTAGAGAATGTCGCGTACGAGAGTCGACTTGCCGGAGCCCGACACGCCGGTAACGACGGTCATAACGCCGAGCGGGAATCGGACGTCGATGCCTTTGAGGTTGTTTTCGGCGGCGCCGGTCACTTCGATGTAGTTTCGCCAGCCGCGGCGGGGGTGGGGGATGGCGATGCGTAGGTCGCCGTTGATGTATTTTGCGGTGTAGCTGTCGCCGGCGTTTGCGAGGTTGTCGAACGAGCCTTGGTAGACGATGTTGCCGCCGCGGCTGCCCGCTTCGGGGCCGACGTCGATGAGGTAGTCGGCTGAGCGTATCACTTCTTCGTCGTGCTCGACAACGACTACAGTGTTGCCTTTGTCGCGGAGTTTATGCAGCACGCCGATTAGCCGAGCCGTGTCGCGGGGGTGCAAGCCGATGCTTGGCTCGTCGAGGATGTAGACGGTGCCTTGTAGACCGCCGCCGAGCGTCGTGGCAAGGTTGATGCGCTGGCTTTCGCCGCCGGAGAGTGTCGACGAGAGTCGGTCGAGAGTGAGATAGCCGAGCCCTACTTCGAGGAGGTAGTCGATGCGGTTGCCGATTTCGATGAGCAGACGTCGTGCGATGGCTTGCTCGGTGTCGGTGAGTTTGAGGTCGGCGAACCATTTCTTGAGTTCGGTGATTGGCATAGTCACGACTTGACTGATGTCTTTTCCTGCGATTTTGACGTAGAGCGCTTCTTTGCGGAGTCGGCGGCCGTGGCACTCCGGGCAGGTCGATTTTCCGCGGTAGCGAGAGAGCATGGCGCGGTGTTGGACGAGGTAGATGCTCTTGCGGAGCATTTCGAAGAAGTCGTTGATGCCGCGCACTCCGTTACCGCCGTACCAGAGCAGGTTGCGCTCGTCGTCGGAGAGTTGGTAGTATGGCTTGTGGATGTGGAATCCGAGTGGGACGGCGTCGTTGATGAATTGCCGCTTCCATGCGCTTGACGCTTCGCCGCGCCAACACATTACGGCGTCGTCGACCACGGAAAGGGCTTTGTCGGGGATGACGAGATTTTCGTCGATGCCGAGCACCTTTCCGAATCCGTCGCAGCCGGGACAAGCGCCGAGCGGGTTGTTGAAGTTGAACATTTGCTCCGAGGGCTCGCTGAACGTCATTCCGTCGGCTTCGAAGCGGTTGGAGAACGTGTAGTATTTCAGTTCGGGACTCCAAACGGCAACGATGCAGGCACCGCGGCCTTCGTTGAAGGCAGTTTCGACAGAGTCGGTGAGTCGGCTGATAGCGTCGCTGTCGGTAGCCACGGCGATGCGGTCGATGAGCAGATGCATACCATCGGCAACGGCAGACGTGCGTCCGGCAACGATGTCGGCAATTTCGTAGAACGAGCCGAACTGCTCGACGCGCGAGAAACCTTCGGCAGCATAAGTGCCGAGTTGGTCGGCGAGCGAGCGACCTTCGGGGATGTCGATATCGATAAGCAAGGCGACGCGAGTACCTTCGGGATGCGACGTCACGGCGCGGACAACGTCGTCGGTGGTATGCTTTTTCACTTCGCAGCCCGACACAGGCGAAAACGTCCGTCCGATGCGAGCGAACAGCAGGCGCAAGTAGTCGTAGATTTCGGTCGAAGTGCCGACAGTGCTTCGCGGATTACGCGTTGTGACCTTTTGTTCGATGGCAATAGCCGGCGGAAGACCTTTGATGAGGTCGCATTCCGGTTTGCGGAGTTTGCCGAGGAACTGGCGAGCGTAAGCCGACAGACTTTCGACGTACCGACGCTGACCTTCGGCGTAGAGCGTGTCGAAAGCCAACGACGATTTACCCGAGCCGGAGAGCCCGGTAACGACAACAAAGCGATTTCGCGGGATTTCGACGTCGACGTGTTTGAGGTTGTTGACGTCAGCACCTTTTATAACAATATTGCCTTCTCTCATAACGTGTCTTGCGCTTATTCTTGCAAAGTTACGCATTTCCGCCGAAATACGCCATAGCGAGTAGGGAGAATCGGTGAGATCGTGTGAAAAAACGGTCAAAAAATTGGTCAAGAAAAGAATACCCGACCAACAGTTGTATTATTTTAGAACAAGTCAGAATGCGAGCCTGTGTCGATAAGTTGCAAAACTAAACGTTTGTCGTCTTGCAACCATATTAGTAGCCAATCAGGTTGAAGGTGGCATTCCCAAAAGCCTGTATATTTGCCCGATAACTTATGTGGTTTATATTTAGCAGGGAGGACACCAGATGACTGCAAAATACTGATGGCTTGTTTGAACACGTCCGGGTCAAGTCCGCGCTTAATGCACTTCTTGAATGAACGTCGGAATTGTGTTGTGTATTCAATTTCGTACATTATTCTTGACTTATTGCATAAGTTGTGCCATCAGGTCGTCTACGTCCTTTGCTTTATGTATACGACCTGCTTTAAGGTCGTCAATGGCGTCATCGAGTTCTGTGCGACGTTCATGTTCGAACGACCATCCCATTCGTTTGGCAAGTTCCTTAAGAAACTTTAGGTCCGACAAGTTCGAGACTTCCATTCTTACCACCTCTTTGTGAATTGTAGTAGTTCCCATAATATATCCTCCTCTTTTGAAAGCAAAGCTAATAATTATTTCTTTTCAATCAAATAATTCAGCGAAAATAAAAGCAAAAAGTTTTGTGGAATTTGTCAAAATCTGCGCGGTGGGGAAAATTTGTAGAGATTTGTAGAGATAAAACATTCTGACAAACAGTTGTATATCAATCACCGGCGGGGTGTCATCCTCTCCGCTCTTGCCTATGGCCTTTCTACTCTTACCTTTTACCTCTTACCTCTCCACTCTTACCTGTTAGGATATTGAGACTTCGCCGCAGAGGGAGAAGTTGAGGTATTTCTTTACTTCGTCGGCGGTGAGGCCCATGCCGAATAGGTACATGAGTTTTGTGAGTGCGGCTTCGCTGGTTATGTCGTTGCCGCTGATAACTCCGGCTGCCGACATTGCGTTTCCGGTCATGTAGCGCTCGGAATTGACGCCGCCGTTGACGCATTGTGTGACGTTGACGATGACGATTCCTCGCTTGACGGCGTCGTGGATTGCGTCGACGAACCAGCGGTCGGTGGGTGCGTTGCCGGCGCCGAACGATTTCATGACGATGCCTTTTATTTCGGGTGTTGCGAGCAGGTGTCGAAGGGTTGTTTCGGTGATGCCGGGGAAGAGTGTCAGGAACATTACGTTGCGGTCGAGGTTGTACTGGACTTTCAGGGGACGGTGTGCGTGGTTGCGCAGGAGCCGTTCTTTATGGAATTGTATGTCGAGTCCGATTTTTGCGAGGTATGGGTAGTTGTTGCTCTTGAATGCGTTGAAGTAGTCGGCGCTGATTTTTGTGCTTCGGTTGCCGCGCCAGAGGTAGTCTTCGAAGAGGATTGCCACTTCTTGTACCATAGGTTCGCCGTCGATGTCGGTTGCTGCGGCGATTTGCAGAGCGGTGATGACGTTTTCTTCGCCGTCGGTGCGCACTTCGCCGATTGGTAGTTGTGAGCCGGTGATGATTACGGGTTTGTGGAGGTTTTCGAGCATGAAACTGAGAGCGGAAGCGGTGTAAGCCATTGTGTCGGTGCCGTGGAGCACGACGAATCCGTCGTAGTCGGCATAGTTGTCGGCGATGCTTCGTGCTATTTCGACCCAGCGCTCGGGGTCCATATTTGCGGAGTCGATGGGTGGGTGGAATTGTATGTTGTTGATTTCGTAGTCGAGTTTCTTGATTTTTGGGACGTTGTCGATGAGGTGGGTGAAATCAAAGGGTTGCAGCGAGTGGGTTGCGGGATTTTCTATCATGCCGATAGTTCCACCGGTGTAGATAATCAGAATTTTGGGTCTTGCCATAGCGAGGAGATTATTATGGTGCAAAAATAAGAAATTCCGGGCAAAATGAAAGATGTTTTGCCCGGAATTTTATGTTGTTTGTTATTTTTGTTGGCAAAATGGCACTTCTACGGTTGCTTTATGGAAGAAGTCGTTGAAGAAGAGCATGTGGTCGCGGAGGGAGCGTTGCCAGTATGGCCATGAGTGGTTGCCGGGGCGTGTTGTGAATTCGTGCGGGATGCCGAGGCGTGTGAGTTCGTTGTGGAGGTTGCAATTCACTTGGTAGAAGAAGTCTTCGGTTCCGCAGTCGATGATTAGCGAGAGTGCGCCGGGTTTGAGTTTGGGAAGTTGGGCAATGACGGTGTTTGCGTCCCAGGTTTTTGGGTTGTTTGCTTTAGTTCCGAGTCGGAGTTTGATGTCCCAGCTGTTTGGGAATGGGCGAAAGTCGACGCCGCCGCTCATCGACCCGGCAGCGCCGAATGTGTCTTGATGGCGAATGGCGAGGTAGAGTGCACCGTGGCCTCCCATGCTGAGTCCGGTTACGGCACGAGCATCGCGACGGGCTTTTGTGGGATAGTTTGCGTCGATGTATTTTACGAGTTCGGAGGAAACGAATGTCTCGAAACGGCATTTCGGGTCGATAGGACTATCGAAGTACCAGCTTGTTTCGGCGTCGGGGATGACGATGAGCAGGCGCAGCGCATCGGCGTAGCTTCGCACGTCGGTGCGAGCGAGATATCCGCGCAGGTGGTTGTCGCCGTAGCCGTGGAGGAGGTAGACTGTTGGGAGGGTGTCGCGCGGGGTGATGTTGTCGGGTTTGATGACTGATACGTTGATTTTGCGCTTCATCGACGGGCTGTAGACTTGTATTGTGTCGAGCCGGGAAGCGAAAGCGGGTAGGGCTGTCGATAGAATCAGTACGAGCGTTGCGATGTTTTTTAGAAACCTCATTGTTGTTAGTTTTACTGGTTAAGATTATTGCAAAGTTACGTGTTTTGCGGCGAGAATGCAATAGCATTGCATAACTTTTGCAAATTTTGAGGAAGAAAAATGCTTTCGATACGGTGCTGATAGCCAACGGCTTGCAAGCCGGCTGAAATTTTTTTGACTGAAAATTCTTGCAGAATCGAGAAAAAGTTGTACCTTTGCAGTCGGGTAAGTCCTATACGACCAGCTCCTTGTGAACTCCCCCAGGTCTTGACCGAAGCAAGGGTAGCCGGTGTAGCGGTGCGATATAGATCGCTTGCCCATCTGCCTCTTTAGCTCAGTTGGCCAGAGCACGTGATTTGTAATCTCGGGGTCGTTGGTTCGAATCCGACAAGAGGCTCAAGAAGGACGCTACGGCGTCCTTTTTTTGTGTCGGTATGCAACGGCGCAATCTATTTTCAAAAAAAATGTGTCAAATTAGTTTGATTTATTGGTTTTTGTGTAAAAAATAATAAAACAAATTCAAATAAAATCAATATTGAGGGGGTTGATTTGCAAGAGTGGTGAATGGGCGTTATATTTGCGTTGTCGAAAGAAAAAGATATGCATAATGTAATGAAAATATACGCTTTGGTGGCCTTATTCAGCATGATATCGGCGACGTGTTGGTCGCAGGTGACGCGAGTGGCTATAGACAGTCCGCGCAATGCCAAGGCGAACTATATTGACGTTTACGAGTACGACTATGTCGACGAACAGCCGCAGTTTCCCGGCGGCGACCGTGCGATGGTCAACTTTATCAACAAGACTCGAGTATATCCCTACGAGGCTTATCAGCACAAGATTCAGGGCCGTGTGGTTTGCAGTTTTATAGTCAATACCGACGGCACTATTTGTAATATATCTATATTGAAAGGCGCACATCCGTTGCTCAATCGCGAGGCAGTGCGCATCATCAAGGAGATGCCGACGTGGCATGCCGGCTCTATGTGCGGCGAAGAAGTGCCCGTGCGTTGTATCCTTCCGATTGCTTTCCGCTTGTAGAATTTTGTTCCCGTCATAGCAACATATCGCCGCGCCCGACAATGCAATATTTTCGGGCGCGGTGCGTTATTATATATATTAATGTGACAAAATGAGAAATCTTATCATAATATGTATAGTATTGCTGCTCGTTGGCATGAGTTCGTGCATAGAGGACGACTTTGCTACGGGGAGCAGCGATTTGCCGGAATTTTCGGTCGACACGCTGAGTTTCGACACGGTTTTTACGGGCGAAGTTACGGCGACAAAGCGTTTTCTGGTCTACAACCGTCATAAGAAGCAACTCAACATCGAGCGCATCTCGTTTGCGGGAGCGCCGGAAGGAGCAAAATTCTATATGAATGTCGACGGGCGCAGCGGCGAAGAGTTTGCCAATGTGGAAGTGCGCGGCGAAGACAGTATCTACGTGTTTGTCGAAGCGCGAGTCGACGTCAATTCGTCGACCACACCGTTCGACGTGTTCGACTATCTGCAGTTTGTGACCAATGGGGTAGAGCAGACCGTCGTGGTGCGTGCTGCAGGGCAGAATGCCAACACCGTGCGCAATCTACACATCACGGAGAATACCACGCTGAGCGACCCGCGACCCTATCGCGTTATGGATAGCCTCGTTGTGGAAGAAGGCGCTACACTGACCATTCCCGCCGGCAAGACAATCTACTTTCACGACAAAGCCCTGTTGAAGATTCGTGGTACGCTTATAGCCGACGGCACTACGGGCAGCGACGTCGTGCTCCGCGGAGACCGACTCGACAAGGTTGCAGGCTCGATACCGTTCGACCTTATGTCCGGACAATGGGGCGGCGTGGTGATAGAGCGCGGAAGTTTCGACAACACGCTGCGCCACGTCTATATGCAAGGCTCTTCGATGGGGGTTGTCGTCGATTCGTGCGGCGTGACAGACCGCCGTAAGTTGTATCTCTACAATTCCGTGCTCCACAATTCGTCGGGGTCGCTGCTTACAGCCGCCCATTCGTGGATTGACGCCGACGGCTGTGAGTTTTCCGACTGCCATTACGGCGTGGTCGACCTCACCGGCGGACGGTATACCTTTAACAACTGTACGTTTGCCAACTACTACCTTTTCGACGCCATAATGAGCCCGATACTTACGCTTTGGTATGTGCTTCCCGCCGACAAGACGTACGACAATCCGCTGATGCAAGCCGAGTTCAACAATTGCATCGTCTATGGCAACTGCTCCGACATCAACGAAGGCGATTTGACGGGGTCCGGCGTTACGTTGCATAACTGTCTGTTGCGTGCCGAGGGTACTAACGACGACAACTTCATCGACTGCCTGTGGGGTAAAGACCCGTGCTTCTACACCGTGCGCGAAGACTATTATTTCGACTACCGCCTGCGCAACGAGAGTGAGGCGATAGGTGCCGGCTCTGCCGAGCGTGTGCCACAGGCTGCGCGGACCGACTATTATGGCAACGAGCGCTTGCAGGAGCGCGGCGTCGACTTGGGAGCATACGTTTGGATAGAACGGAAGGAGGACGAGAAATAATGGTCACTACGATACATCTGACTATGCAGGTTCGCGCTTTTCATGGCGTCGACGAGCAAGAGCGCCGCGTGGGCAACGACTTCACGGTAAGTCTGTCGCTGCAATATCCTTTCGACAAAGCGATGGAGAGCGACAATCTCGACGATACGATAAGTTATGCCGACGTCGCCGAGGTGGTGCGCGAACAGATGTCGGTTCCGTCGAAGTTGCTCGAGCACGTCGTAGGTCGGATTCGTCGCGCGTTGCTGAGCCGCTATCCCGCCATCCGCGGCGGACGAATCGCCGTCGCCAAACTCAATCCGCCGATTTCCGGACAGGTCGAAGCCGCCGTCGAAGTGGAATGGTAGGCGCGCGTTATTCGTGCGGTTATTTAGTAGGGAAATGAAGTTATTGCCATAAAAGCACGATTATTTCGATAAAACTGCCTAACTTTGCAGAAAATTTCGTGAGAGACGAAATTTAGGTAAAAATAGGTAAAAAAGATTATGGTAATTCAATGTGCAATTATCTTCGGGTGTTTGGCGCTCGGAGAATTGGTAGTGTGGCTTACCGGCATCAAGTTGCCGTCAAGTATTATTGGGATGTTGATTCTCACGCTACTTTTAGAGGTTAAGGCCATCAAACTTCGTCAAGTGGAGGGAATGGCAAATTTTTTGGTAAAGAATCTCGGGTTCTTCTTTGTGCCGGCTGCGGTATCGCTGATGCTCTATTTCGACATCATCAAAGCTCAATGGCTGCCAATCGTGGTGGCGTCGGCTGTGAGCACTGTCTTGGTGATAGTGGTTACAGGATGGATTCATCAATTGTCGCGTAAGTTTATGTTGAAGAAATAGTTATGGAGTATCTTAGTAATCATTATTTCATGCTTGCACTGACCTTTGCGGTTTATGCAATCTGTCAACTTGTGCAATCGCGCTTGCGTCTGTCGTTTCTCAATCCCATCCTCATATCGGCGATTGTGATAATAGCATATCTCAAACTAACAGACGTCAGCATCGAGAGTTATAACGAAGGCGGTAAATATATAGAATTTTGGCTCAAACCGGCGATTGTGGCATTAGGAGTGCCACTCTATAAGCAGTTGTCGGCGATACGCAAACAGTTTGTACCACTTCTTTTGTCGGAGTTGGCGGGCTGTGTTGTCGGCATCGTGTCGGTAGTTGTCGTGGCACGACTCCTGGGCGCAACGCAAGAGGTAGTAATGTCGTTGGCGGCAAAATCGGTCACCACACCGATTGCAATGGAGGTGACAAAAGCGGTAGGTGGTATTCCGCCACTCACGGCTGCAGTAGTGGTGTGCGTGGGCATTTTCGGCGGTATGACCGGATTCAAGGTGATGAAAATGACGCGTATAGGCAACCCGGTTGCGCAAGGACTGTCGCTCGGAACGGCGGCGCATGCGGTTGGCACGTCGAGAGCAATGGACGAGAGCGACACTCATGGCGCATTTGCAAGTCTCGGCTTGACAATCAATGGAATCTTTACCGCATTGCTTACGCCTACCGTGCTTTCTTTGATAGAATAAAAAACACAAAAATACGGACAGGATTATTTTAAAAGCACCGCAAATTTTGTATTTTTGTAGCAACTAACTAAAAAAATAATGTTCAATGAATAAAAGATTCGTATTAATGGCACTATTGCTTACAGTAGGGAGCCTGTTTGCAACGGCAACGACTGCAGAGCGCAACATTGCTTACTCCGACAACGAAGTCCGCTTTACGGTAATTACTCCGGGAACGGTTCGCCTCGAGTATGCTCCCGACGGCAAATTTGTCGACAATAAGTCGCTGATGGCAGTCAATCGTGAGTATGAGAAGACCGACTACACGGTAAAAGTCGGCTCGTGGGTCGAAATCACGACGCCGGAGTTGCGCTTGCGCTACAAGAAAGGTAGCGGCGCGTTTACCGACAAAAATCTGGTAATAACCTCGGCATCCAAGAAGAAAGGCACGTTCCAATTTGCGTGGAAGCCGGGTATGAAGCAGCAAGCCAACCTGAAAGGCACGTTCCGCACGCTGGATAACTTAGACGGCGACATTCGCGCCGGCGATACGCAGGAAGGCAAGAAAGGCAGCAAGATGGAACTCGAAGACGGCGTGATTTCTCGCGACGGCTGGACACTCATCGACGATTCGCAGAGTCTGCTATTCGACGACGACCCGAAATGGCAGTGGGTTCAGGAGCGCAAGTCGACCGACGGTCAAGACTGGTATTTTATGGCATACGGCACGGATTATAAACGTGCGCTGAACGATTATACAGTGTTTGCCGGCAAGATGCCGTTGCCTCCGCGCTACGCTTTCGGCTACTGGTGGTCGCGCTACTGGATGTATTCCGACAAAGAACTTCGCAACGTGGTAGCGGGAATGCGCAACTACGGCTTTCCGCTCGACGTGCTCGTTATCGATATGGACTGGCACTACACCGACGAGGGCCGCGGCAGTTGGACCGGCTGGACGTGGAACAAAGAGCTTTTCCCCAATCCGAAAGGCTTGCTCACCGACCTGGAAAACGACAATCTGAAGATTACGCTCAACCTGCATCCGGCAGAGGGCGTCAAAGCGTATGAGGAGAAATATCCCGAATTGGCGCGCCGATTGGGTATCGACCCGGCAACGAAAGCGCCGATTGAGTGGATGTCGTCCGACAAAAAGTTTATGACCGGTATGTTCGACGTCATTCTCAATCCGATGATGCGCGACGGCGTAAGTTTCTGGTGGCTCGACTGGCAGCAACATCTCTACGACCCGAAGATGCCGGCGCTGAAAAACACTTGGTGGATAAGCCGTTGCTTCTTTACTAACATGGAGCAATACACCGATAAGCGTCCGATGATTTATCACCGATGGAGCGGACTGGGCAACCATCGCTACCAGGTAGGTTTCTCGGGCGATGCCATCATCTCGTGGAAGTCGCTCGACTATCAGCCGTACTTCAACAGCACGGCGTCGAATGTGCTTTACGGCTACTGGAGCCACGACCTTGGCGGTCATATGGGCGACGTTAAGCGCATCGACCCCGAAATGTATGTGCGCTGGATGCAGTTCGGCGCAATGAGCCCGATAATGCGCTCGCACTCGATGAAGAGCGCTTCGGTGCGCAAAGAGCCGTGGGAGTTCGACAACGAGCATTGCGCGGTGCTTCGCTCGACGGTTCGTCAGCGCTACACGATGGCGCCCTACATCTACACGATGGCTCGCAAGGCTTACGACGAGGCGTTGGCAATCTGCCGCCCGATGTATTACGACTATCCGACAGCCGAAGAGGCATACACGTTCCGCAACGAGTATATGTTCGGCGACCAAATGCTTGTGTCGCCCATCACTACGCCGATGAGCGGACGCTACAGCGTGCAACGGACGTGGCTGCCCGAGGGAAATTGGTATGAAATGTCGACGGGAGCAATGGTCGACGGCGGCGCTACGGTCGAGCGCAGTTATGCCATCGACGAATATCCCTTGTTCGTCAAAGCCGGCTCGATTTTGCCGTTCTACAACGAGTCTGTGCAGAATCTTAAAGGTAATGATGAAGAAGTTGTGGTGACGGTGTTCCCGGGCAACGAAGGCGGCACGTTTGTGATGTATGAAGACAACGGCGACGACCAAAACTACGCCAACGAATATGCCACAACGGCTCTCGTCAACACGGTCGAGGGCAATACGCAGACCATCGTCATCGGTGCTCGCCAAGGCAATTATGCCGGAATGCCGGCGCAACGCCGTTTCAGCGTGAAGTTGCTCAATCGCTTCGTGCCCGAGTCGGTGACCGTCAACGGCCGTCCGGCAAAGTTCACCTACGACGGCGACGACTTTGCCGTGGTTGTCTACATCGACGAAACCGACTGCTCGAAGGAGAAAATTGTCAAAATCACCTACGCACCGACCGAGCAGACTCTCGACGGAATGAAAGCGCGTGCACACCGTCTGGGTAAAGAGTTTGAGGCGCTGAAGTATCGCGATGCGGGTATCGTGTTTAAGGCGCCGTTTGCCATCCTCGGCAGCGTCAGCGAGGCGATGTACTACGCCGGAGCGGCTGAGCAGCAGAAGATTATTGCCGACTTTATGACGAGTTATGCACAATTGCCCGAACTTCTGAAGATTCAGAAGCAAAACGACGAGCAAGCCAAAGCATTCCTCGAAGCAATCGATTGGCTGTAAATCAAACAGAAAGAGGGTGTGTCGACAATGATACACCCTCTTCTTTTAGCGGTCTTGCGACCGACGTAATTATTCTGCTACAATGAACTTATAGATGCAAGTGCTGTGATAAACCTGTCCGGGCTCAACCACGCACGAAGGATATTCTGGTCGGTTCGGGGTGTTCGGGAAGTGCTGAGTTTCGAGGCAAATGGCGCCGCGCTTGGGATAAGCAACGCCCTTCTTTCCCTTGACTGAGCCGTCGAGGAAGTTGCCCGTGTAGACCTGTATACCCGGTTCGTTGGTGTAAACTTCCAGACCGATGCCTGTTTCGGGGCAAACCACGCGTGCGGCAACCTTAGCGACGTCGCAACCGGTGCTGAGCACGTAGTTGTGGTCGATACCCAAGCCGTTGCGCAACTGTTCGTGGTCGGCTTCGATGTCCTGACCGATGGGCTTCGGCATGCGGAAGTCGAACGGTGTGCCTTCAACCGGCATAAACGTGCCGTGAGTCATAAACGTGCTGTCGATGGGCGTAATGTCGTCCGATTCGATAAACAGCAAGTGGTTGAGGACGGTCTTCGAGCAGTCGCCGTTGAGGTTGAAGTAAGAGTGGTTGGTAAGGTTAAGCACGGTCTTCTTGTCGGTAGTAGCGGTGTAGTCGAGGTGGAGGGCATTCTCGTCGTCGAGAGTATAGACCACCTTTGCATCGACGTTGCCGGGGAATCCGGCATAGCCATCGGGAGTGCTCAGAGTGAGTTCGATGGTGTTGTCGCCGGTTTGGTTGGCGCGCCAGACTGAATTGTGGAAGCCTTTTGGACCGCCATGCAGGCAGTGCCCGAAGTTGTTTTTAGGCAAATCGTATTCGACGCCGTCGAGCGAGAATTTTCCGTTTTCGATGCGGTTTCCGTAGCGGCCGATGAGAGCGCCGAAGTTGCCGTCGATGTTCACATAGTCGGCAATCGAGTCGTGACCGAGCACTACGTCATACATTTTGCCGTCCTTGGCAGGAGCCATAATCGAAACGATGCGACCGCCGAAGTTGGTAACGCATACCTCCATGCCGTTGGCGTTTGTGAGCGTGTAGAGGGCAACCGAGTCGCCATCGACTACGGTTTCGAAATTTGCCGGATTGAGCCCCGATTTGGTGAGCGCAGGTTCTTCCGCCTTCCGGCTATTGCATGCCGAGAGCACGAGCACTGCAGCAACACCTATTGATAGAATCTTTTTCATTATATTATTTATTTTTGGTCAGTTACTTGGTGTTGTCGAGCGAGTGGCTTATTTTTCTGTTGATTTCAGCAATGCGGGCTTCGTCCATCTTGACAACCTTTCGGTCGTA
>JAQXVL010000114.1 GCA_029224905.1 Bacteroidales bacterium | reverse complement strand
CGACAGGTGTTTATTATTGTATTATCAACTTTTTATAATTGGAAAGAATATGGAAATTAAAGTTTTAGGAACAGGATGAGCCGGATGCAAAGCGCTTTATGCAAACGTACAAGAGGCTGTGGCACAACTCGGTATTGATGCAGTTGTGGTAAAAGAGGAAGACATAATGAAGATAATGGGCTACAACGTAATGTCGCTTCCGGCACTCGTCGTTGACGAGAAAGTCGTGTCGACAGGTAAAAAACTCAGTGTAGAACAAGTCAAAGACCTGTTGAAATGATACAGACTCTTGCCGACCTTCTTGTCTATGATGTGTTTGGCATATCGCCGGAATCGCATTGGGGCAGTGCGCTGAACTTCTTCATCTACGATTCGTTGAAGATTACCGTTCTTCTGTTTTTCATTTCAGTAATAATGGGCATAATCAATGCCTATTTCCCGATTGACAGGCTTAGAACCTATCTGACAAGCAGAAAATTTTACGGACTTGAATATTTCCTGGCATCACTTTTCGGAGCAATCACTCCGTTTTGTTCGTGTTCGTCAATACCGTTGTTCATCGGATTTGTCAAAGGCGGCATTCCTTTAGGCGTAACCTTTGCCTTCTTGATTACGTCGCCCTTGGTCAACGAGGTGGCAGTGGCTATGTTTGCCGGCACGTTCGGTTGGGAAATCACGGTGGTTTATGTTGTAAGCGGCATCGTGATGGGTATGGTCGGCGGATTTATTCTCGGAAAGATGAAACTCGACCGACTACTTACGCCGTGGGTTCGTCAGATTCAGACACAGTCGCAGACCGAAGCGGCTAAGTGGGAGTCGGAGAAATTGCCTTTCCTCAAACGCTTGCCAACCATTGTTAGAGAGGCTTGGGGCATCGTTCGCGGGGTGTTTCTCTACATCATTATCGGTATAGCCATTGGCGCCGGTATTCATGGATTTGTGCCTGATGAGTTTTTTGCGCAATGGATGGGAAAAGACAACCTGTTTGCCGTGCCTGTTTCGGTGATTCTTGCCGTACCTATGTATGCCAATGCTGCCGGAATAGTTCCGATAATTCAGGTATTTGTTACAAAAGGAATTTCCATCGGAACAGCACTTGCCTTTATGATGGCGGTTGTAGGACTTTCTTTACCCGAAGCAACGATGCTCAAAAAAGTTATGACATGGCGGCTCATAGGCATCTTCTTTGCTGTCGTTGCCGTGATAATAATTGTTTTGGGGTATCTGTTCAATTGGATACTGTAGACCGCAGAATCGGTTAGATGAGGCTCTTTTATTTTCCACACAATAAAAGCGCCTCTTTTTCGTTATTATCCTAAAGTTGCAACGATATATGAAGCAAATATTAGGTTCATTACGATATAAAATACTGCTAATTGCCGTGTCGGTCTTGCTCGCATCCGTGCAGACGGTTTGTGCCGTGGAGTATGCCGGCGAATCGGTGTTGGCGTCCGGCCGTTGGGTGAAAATCAAGGTAGACCGCAACGGCGTGTTTCAACTAACTCGTTCTACGCTAAAGAGTTGGGGCTTTTCCGATATTTCTAAGGTTAACGTCTATGGCTATGGCGGAGCGATGATTTCGGAGCGAATGGGCGAAGGCTATATCGACGATTTACCCAAACTGCCGGTCTATCGCGATGCCGAAAAGATTATTTTCTATGCACAAGGTCCGGTGTCGTGGCGCGATACGGGCTCGACGAGTCTGAGGGTGTCGCGCACCATCAATCCCTACAGCACGGCGGGCTATTATTTCGTGTCGGATAGAGAAACGGAAGCCGACGAGATGGAAACAACCGCCAACGCCGCCTCTTCGACCGATGCGCCGCTGATTACTTCTTTCGTCGACTATGCCTACCACGAGCAAGAACTTATGGCTCCGGCAAATACGGGCAGTTCGTTGCTCGGCGAAGATTTCAAATACAACACGCGACAGACCTTTACGTTCGACCTTCCCGGACGTGTCGAAGGCACTGAGGGACGCGTGCGCGTTAACTTTGCCGCTAAAGTTATCGGCGGACACAGCACGGTGACTGTCTACGACGACGACCGTCAGGCGAATGCAATGACCATCGAAAAGGTGGCGAGCGACAACTATGCTATTTGCAACGTTAAGTATGTCGATGCCGGAATTACTCAGCAGGGCGAAAAAGTAAAAATTTCCGTCGACTATGCAAATACCGGAATCCTCTATATGGCGAACCTCGACTATATCATCGTCAACTATTTCCGCAAGTTGCAGATGAATGCTTCGTGGCTCAATTTCCGCAGCTTCTCGACGAGTTGCCGCGACAGCGTGTTCTCTGTCGCTTCGGCGAAATCCGATTTGGTCATTTGGGATGTCTCAACGAAATATCGACCCAAGAAAGTCGACTTCAACATCGACGGCGGCACTGCTTATTTCCGTCAAACCGAGTCGGGCAAAAAGGAGTATCTCGCCTTTACGCCCTCGTCGACCTTCCCGGTGCCCGAATATGTCGGCGTGGTGTCGAACCAAAACTTGCACGGCTCCGAAACGCCTACGATGGTTATCATCACTCCCAAAGAATTTGCCGCGCAAGCCGAACGTGTGGCTGACCTGCATCGAACGGTCGACGGGTTTAATGTCATTGTTGTCGACGACCGAGCCGTATACAACGAATTTTCTTCGGGAACGCCCGATGCTATGGCTTATCGCAAATTGGCGAAAATGTATTGGGAACGCACCAAGACGCTTCCCGAACGTAGCATCGAACGCTTCCGCTACATCCTCCTCTTCGGCAGATGCGTCTACGACAACCGACGCTTGACAGCCGAAACCCGCGGCCTCAACTATCCGATGCTCCTGACTTGGGAGTCGGACAACATCGCTTCGCAATCGTCGAGTTTCAACTCCGACGACGTTTTCTGCGTGTTGGAAGACAATACCGATGTGTCTACTCGTGCCGGCAAACTTAATGTGGCTATCGGACGTATGCCTGTCAAGTCGGTCGACGAGGCGCGTAGTGCTGTCGACAAACTCATCAAATATGTCACGACACCCGACCCGGGCTCGTGGAAAAACAATATAATGGTAATTGCTGACGACGGCGATAACGGAATCCACATGGTGTCGTCCGACTCGTTGCTGGTGCGCATGCAGCGCAACGGCGGCGACCGTTTCGTCTATACCCGCGTCTACGTCGATGCGTTCAACGTGTCGACCGACGGCTCCGGACACACTTATCCCGAAGCCCGCGAGAAGATGTTGCGCACATTCAAAAACGGAACGCTCTTCTCGTCGTATATCGGTCACGCCAATCCTAAGGCATGGACCCACAACGGCTTGCTGAGTTGGACTGACATCAACAACGAATTCTACTACAAGCACCCGACGTTTATCTACACCGGCACTTGCGAATTCACCCGCTGGGATGCTGCCGAAGTGTCGGGCGGCGAATTGATATATCTCAACGAACAAGGCGGTTTTATCGGTATGCTGACATCGTCGCGCGCCACCGGTATTTCCTATAACGGCGAGTTTGCCGCCGACTTGGGCAACTACATTTCACGCCCCTATGCCGACGGCACCTATCCCGCTATCGGCGACATCATCGTTACCACCAAAAACGGACGCCCCAGCGACGGCGGACACCGTTGGAAGTATGCCCTCATCGGCGACCCGGCTATGAAACTCAAATATCCGCAAAACCGTGTCGTTATCGACAAAATCAACGGCAATTCCGTGCTCGACGACAACAATCCGCCGCAAATTATGGCTTGCCAAGAAGTCAGCGTGGAAGGTCATATCGAGGACCCCAACGGAAATGCTATCAACGATATGAACGGCTACGTTTATGCGACACTCTACGATGCTCAAGAGTCGGTAACTACCCACGGTAACGGCGAAGGCGATTCCGACCCCGGGCTGGAATTTACGTTCGACCAGTGGAGCAACCGCCTCTACGACGGAATCAACAACGTCGAAAACGGCAAGTTCAAATTTACTCTTCGCGTGCCTTCGGAAATCGAGAATAACTATCGCCCGGGGTTGCTCAGTTGCTATGCTTACTCCATAGAAACAACTTCTCAGGATGCCAACGGACAGACGTCGAACTTCTACGTCTACGACTGCGAAACAATGGAGCAAGCCGACACTATCGGACCCGACATCACGCATATGGCGCTCAACAGTTACGACTTCGTCGATGGCGACCGCGTCAATGAGACTCCCTATCTGTTGGCAAAATTTTCCGACCCTTCCGGCATTAACCTTTCCACCGCCGGTGTGGGGCATCAAATGACACTGCTGCTCGACGGCAAAACGACTATTACCAACCTCGAGCCTTTCTATAGTGAAGATATCGAACGTCTGGGCACACTCTCATATCCGCTCTCCGAACTTAGCGACGGCGACCATACGTTGCGCCTGCGCGTTTGGGATACCCTCGGCAACCATTCCGAGCGACAGATTGCCTTTACGGTGGTTCGCGGCACGGCTCCCGGCATCTACCGTCTCTACACAGATGCCAGCCCTGCACATAGTCAAGCCAATTTCTATTTGGAGCACAACCGTCCCGATGCAAATCTAACCGTCACGCTCAGCGTCTACAACATGATGGGTCAGACAGTGTGGACCAACACGTCAACGCGTCGCAGCGATATGTTTACCTCGATGCCTATCACGTGGGACCTCACCGACGGCTCCGGTCGTCGTGTAAACCGCGGCATCTATTTCGTTCGTGCAGCCGTTTCGACCGACGGCTCTTCCGAAGCATCGAAAACCATCCGAATCGCCGTAGCCGGTGAGTAATCTCGCAAAGCATAGGATGAATCTATGATTGACGATTTATACAGACGGTTGACCGACGGAGGACACTCCTTGGTGGTAGAAAACGGTGGTATTCACACGTTTGATAGCCGCGGTATATCTGATTTATATCGGCTCTGGCAGACTTCGCCCGACGTGTTGCGCGGCGCTCGAGTGGCAGACAAGGTGGTAGGCAAAGCCGCCGCCGCGTTGATGATTCTCGGCGGAGTCGAGCAATTGTTTGCCGGAATTGTCAGTGCTCCGGCACTTTCGCTGCTCACTGAATACGGCGTTGCCGTAAAGTACGAGCAAGCGGTGCCGAACATCATCAATCGTCAAAAAACAGGTCTTTGTCCGATGGAATCGTGCTGCTTGGAATGCTCTACGCCGTCGGAATGCCTTGTCGAAATCGAAAAACAAATCGGTAAATTCACTATAAAGAAATGACAACTGCAAAACTTTACACTCTCTCGTATGCCGATATGCACACATATTTGGCTGTGTTGCTGTTTACGTTGGGCAATCTTGCTTTGCCGCAACTGTTCCATCTTGTCCCCGATGGTGGCAAGATTTGGTTGCCCATCTATTTCTTTACCCTCATCGGTACATACAAATATGGCTGGAAGGTAGGCGTGCTGACGGCTGTACTGTCGCCCGTGCTCAACTCTCTGTTGTTCGGTATGCCGCTGCCCGAGGTCGTGCCGGCAATCGTGATAAAATCATTAATCTTGGCAGGTATCGGCGGTTTTGTCGCTTACAAATTCAACAAAGTGACGTTGCTCTTGCTGGCATGCACCGTGCTCTCTTATCAATTGCTCGGCACGTTGGGCGAATGGGCTTTGACCGGCGACTTGCATCTCGCCATTCAAGATTTCCGCATCGCCGTGCCCGGTATGCTTTTGCAACTCATTGGCGGATATGCATTCTTGAGATTTATATTATATAAATAATCGCTATTGCCTTATGGCGATGCGTTTGGTGAATGGCTCGGCTACTACGATGCGCGTTGATGCCCATTGGCTTAGCCAATCTGCCGTGAATTTCAGGTGATAGCGCCCGGGCGTGATGCGCTCTGTCGTCATCGTGATGTCGATTTTGTCGGTTAGGCTGTCGACGGGCTCGTTCGAATGCGCCACACGTTCGTTGACGGTTATGTCGTTGCCGATAATCGTGATGGCGTAATTGATTTGTATGTGCCGGTCGCGTATGTCGACGCCGG
>JAQXVL010000113.1 GCA_029224905.1 Bacteroidales bacterium | reverse complement strand
TTCACATTTACATTAATAATATATGCTTCGCCTGCAGGAGTAGAGAAAGCAATTTTGCTACCATCGGCATTAACCGAAGGATACATAGCAAGAACGTCGTCGGCTGTGAGTAATTGGCTCTCGCTGCCGTCAAACGATACGGCATAGATTTTCGACGATGTCACGCAATCGGTTTCATCGTAGTAGTCTTTCATACCGACAACGGTATTATTGTCATACCAACGAGCCGCACGATATTTGCCGACAAATTTCACGTCGCTACCGTCGATTTTGCATGTGTAAGCACCAACTGTTGCCAAATAGTAGAGCACGCGTGTGCCGTCGGGAGATACCGAAGGCCACAAATAACTCTGACCGGTTGTGCCGTTGGGCGACAACATAGTGGTCTTGCTGTCGACGGTAATCATCAACTGACCTTTTTCGATAGAGACTACCGGAGTGGCTTTCGAAGCACCGGAGCTGCGGCGCATCTTACCGCCATCGATAGCCACAACGCCGGCAGCATCGACTGCCAAGCCTTGCAGATTGCGTGTCGGCGACACGATGGTTTGTGTTTCGCCGGTCGCCAAGTTGACCGATTTAAGGCTGATACGGCGTAAACGGTCGTTGCCTACTTGCGCTTCGCGATAGACTATCGTCTTACCGTCGGCGCTGATACGCGGGTCATAGCCCGAGCCATTAGCTGTCGTCACCGTGCGGAGTTCGCCTGTCGCCAGGTCGTAAGTCTGAAGACCCGACTTAAGGTTGTCCGACATAAGCAAGTAGTCGCCTTGAGGACTGATAGTTGCCTTGTCGACAACAACGCCGTCAGGAAGGGTCACCTTCTCAACCGAAGCTACGTCGAGCAGCTGACCGAATGCGGCAGCGCTACCGCAAAGAAGCATTACAGAGATAAGTAATTTCTTCATACAATTTTGATTGTTAGATTTATAAAATGGTTAATTCTACTTTCCGGGTTATTACGTAATCCGTTCATTCCTCAAATTTAAAAAGATATTTCATTGGTTGTATCTAATCGGGTAGCACAATTAACTAAGTATAACAAAGTTTTACACTTCTATACATCCATAGAGCCACCCTACCCAATGAGCAACCTACTTATCCAAGAGCCACTCGTAAGCCGGGACGATATGTATTTGCTTATCTTTTAAAGCCACGTCTTCGCGCTGAAAATCGGTAATCAGATACAAATTGTCGCAATGCGTTTCGGCAGAAGCCGCCAACAAGCCACGCAACTCCCTTTGACGACTTTTCTCATTACTGATGTCGTACGAAACTTGATAGATTTCCTCGACACGGTTGCCGCGGCACACAACGAAATCAGCCTCATAGCCGCTCGCATTTGCGAAATAGTAAATATCGCGGTCAATCGGTCGATTGCGGCGAAGCAATTCGACGAAGACGATTGTTTCCAATCGCCAACCTAAATTTTCTGCAGCAAAGGCATCCTGCCGACCGTCCATCAACGCCACATCGATAGGATAGACCTTCTCGGCTCTCACTCTTTGACTGCTTTTGGTCGAAAATTTCTTCAGCCCCACCATTAGATAAGCCTCTTTCAAGAAACCGACATAATTGTCGACCGTATGATTTGACTTCAAGTCGAGCATCCGCGCCAAACTATTCGCGACAACCGTAACAGGGGCAACATTCATCAAGTGGTTGGTCAACTGCTCAAAAGCCTCGGTGTATTTAATCTTATGCCGTTGCTCTATGTCGCGCTTCAAAATGGCATTTACAAGTTTTCCGACATAGCGAGTCGAGTATTTCTCCCACAACAATTCGGGGAACCCACCTTGACGGAGGTACTCGTCGAAAGCAGCACGCCGCGCAGCCTCCGCTTTGGTTGTCAATAGATTCATGTCGACGCCTTTGCAATAGCACCAGTCGGCAAACGAAAACGGGAACAACTCTATTTGGTTGTTGCGCCCGGTTAAGTGTGTTGCCAACTCGCCACTTAGCAATTTTGCATTCGAGCCGGTAACCACTATGTGCATACGTTGTCGCAAGAGCCGATTGACAAACAAATGCCAACCTTCCACGTTTTGGATTTCATCAAGAAACAAGTATTTGAAATCGCCATAAATTTTATAGAGGACCTCTAACACGGTATTCAAGTCACTCGTTTGCAAATCCTCGAAGCGCTCATCGTCAAAGTTGACGTAGGCGAAATCGACATTCTTCGATTTGAGCGCATTGTAGCACAAGGTAGACTTGCCGCTTCGGCGGACTCCAATGACAACTTGAGCAAGACGACTGTCCAAATTGATTTCATCTTCCTCGCGACGAGTACAGAAATCAACGTCGCCCAACGCTTGCAACTCCTGACGTTGCTCTGTCAATACCTGTTCAATCAGCCTTTTATCTACCATAACTATAAAATTTTTGACAGCGCTAAGTTAGTAAAAAATTTCTTTCCAACGCCATAAATCGGAACTTTTTGCGCTTTCCAACGCCATAAATCGGCATTTTTTGCACTTTCCAACGCCATAAATCAGAAAAAACTGCACCCCGACAAGCGCCGAGGTGCAGTGTAGAATGCGGAAATTCGCCGATTAGTAAGCGAACATCGGATAGTCTGCCATCGTTGCGTTGACCTTTTCGCGAACGGCTTTGATGGTTGCTTCGCTTTCGGGATTGCTGAGAACGGTATCAATCATTTCGACGATTTCGCCCATCAATTCCTCTTTAGCGCCGCGGGTAGTGATAGCCGGAGTACCGAGGCGGATACCCGAAGTCTGGAACGGCGAGCGGCTGTCGAACGGCACCATATTTTTGTTTGCCGTGATGTCAGCATCAACGAGCACGCGCTCTGCCACCTTACCGGTAAGTTCGGGGAAGCGAGTGCGGAGGTCGACGAGCACGCAGTGGTTGTCGGTACCGCCGCTGACAATCTTGTAGCCTTTAGCGATGAGAGCGTCTGCCATAGCGGCAGCGTTTTTCTTAACCTGCAAAGCGTAATCCTTGTAAGATTGCGTAAGTGCTTCGCCGAATGCCACAGCCTTAGCGGCGATGACGTGTTCGAGCGGGCCGCCTTGCACGCCGGGGAATACGGCAGAGTCGATGAGTTGCGACATCATCTTGACAGCGCCCTTCGGAGTGGTTTTGCCCCACGGATTTTCGAAGTCTTTGCCGAGGAGGATGAGACCGCCACGCGGACCGCGAAGCGTCTTGTGGGTTGTCGAAGTAACGATATGCGCATATTTCAACGGGTTGTCGAGCAGTCCGGCTGCGATAAGACCTGCGGGGTGAGCCATATCAATCATAAGCAGAGCGCCCACCTCGTCGGCAATGGCACGCATGCGAGCGTAGTCCCAATCGCGGCTGTAAGCACTTGCGCCGCCGATAATCAGGCGCGGACGTTCGCGCAGAGCCACTTCTTCCATTTGGTCGTAGTCGACCAAGCCGGAATCTTCTTTAACGCCGTATTCAAGTGCATGGAAAACCAAGCCGGAGAAGTTGACGGGTGAACCGTGCGAGAGGTGACCGCCGTGGGAGAGGTTGAGTCCGAGGAACTTGTCGCCCGGCTTGAGGCAAGTCATAAACACTGCCATATTGGCTTGCGCACCCGAGTGCGGTTGCACGTTGGCATACTCGGCGCCGAAAAGCTCTTTGATACGCTCGATGGCAAGCATTTCAGCCTCGTCGACAACCTGGCAACCGCCGTAGTAGCGGTGTCCGGGATAACCTTCAGCGTACTTGTTGGTCAAGCACGACCCCATCGCTTCCATAACTTGGTCGCTGACGAAGTTTTCGGAAGCAATCAGTTCAATTCCTTTCTTTTGGCGCTGATGTTCGCGCTCGATGATGTCAAAAATTGCGTTGTCTCTTTCCATAATATCTATAGTTTTATTTCTTTTTCTTAACCGACCAACCGAATTTACCGATTGGTTCACCTAATTTATAATAAGTACCGTGGCTGTATGCCAACAAGCCGGCAGCGCCGAGGTCGAAAGCACCCGTTTCGGGGTCGATGAGCGACTGCTCGGCGTCGGTGCAAAGCACGTCGGCGATAAACATGTCGTGCGAACCCAACTTGACGATTTCCTTGACGCGACATTCGATGCTCAGCGGCGATTCGGCAACAATCGGCGCCGACACCATCGAGCCTTTAACCGGGGTAAGACCCATTTCGGCAAACTTGTTATAGTCTTTGCCCGAACGCACACCGCACCAATCGGTAGCCTCGGCGAGCGCTTCGGTGGTCAAGTTGATGGTAAACTCCATGTTGCGGCGAATGATGTCGTAGCTGTGACGCTCGGGACGCACCGAGATGTAGCACATCGCCGGATTGGTGCAAATCGTGCCCAACCAGGAAACAGTCAACAAATTATAGTCGTCGACCGACGAGCCACAGCCTATCAACGCGGCAGGCAGAGGATAGATCATCGTGCCGGGTTTCCAAACTTCTTTCATTTCAATACAATCTCATCTTTAGTAACAAGCCGTTCGCAGTAGTGGCAGCAGAGCGTGCCGTTTTGCGAGTCGACGACGTGGAAACGCGTCTTCATCGGCTCGTTGTTGGTGATACACTTGGGATTATTACATTTGACGATTCCCACGACTTCGTCGGGCAAAGTTACCTTAAATTTGCGAGCCACTTTGTAGTCGCGGATTTCGTTGATATTCACATTGGGGACAATGATAGCCAACCGATTGAGCGTTTCGATGGGGAAAAACACGTCGGCAACCTTCAGAATACCTTTCTTGCCAATCAATTTGCTGTCGAGGTTATATCCGATAGTCACGCTGCTCGTAAGGTTTTCGACATCGAGAAGGCGAACCACCTTGAAGAGCGACTGCGCCGGGATGTGGTCGATTACCGTGCCGTTGCGCAGCGCCGCTACTGCCAATTCTTTCTTATCGTTTTCCATATCATTCCTCCTTATTAAGTTTTATGCCAAGCACCTTGCAGATGATAGCCTGACGGGCATAGAGTCCGTTTTGCGCTTGTTGGAAATAGTAAGCCTTAGGATTGTCGTCGACGTCGGTCGAAATCTCGTTGACACGCGGAAGCGGATGGAGAATTCGCAAATTCTCCTTACTGCCGTCGAGCATCGAATTGTGGAGGTTATAGAGGTTTTTCACCTTTTCATACTCCATAAGGTCGGTGAATCGCTCGCGCTGTACGCGGGTCATATAGATAATGTCGCTGCGATTGATAACGTCGGCAGAGAAGTCGGCGGTTTCGGTATATCGAATGCCGTGCTCGCGGCAAAACTCCTTATATTGCTCGGGCATCTGCAACTCGTCGGCAGCCACGAAATTGAACGTCGGGTTGAAGTAGTGCATC
Organism: Bacteroidales bacterium; assembly: GCA_029224905.1. Taxonomy (GTDB): domain Bacteria; phylum Bacteroidota; class Bacteroidia; order Bacteroidales; family Muribaculaceae; genus Limisoma. Next base: position 9,500 of record JAQXVL010000113.1, on the reverse strand, counting down.
GCCATAATTAGCGAATGGACGGTGCGTCCATACTTGAGGTCGCCGACCATCGTGATTGTCAGATTGTCGAGCCGACCCTGAGTTTTGTAGATAGAATAGAGGTCGAGCATCGTCTGACTCGGATGCTGGTTGGCGCCGTCGCCGGCATTGATAATGGGCACGCGCGACACCTCCGAAGCGTAGCGCGCCGCACCCTCAAGATGATGGCGCATAATGATGAGGTCGACATAGTTGTTGACCATCATTATCGTATCTTTCAGAGTTTCGCCCTTCGACGAGCTCGTGGTAGCCGCGTCGGAGAAGCCGATAACCTTACCGCCCAGGCGGTTCACTGCCGTCTCGAAGCTCAGACGCGTACGCGTCGACGGCTCGAAAAAGAGCGTAGCGGCAACCTTACCTTGCAGCAAATTCCTGTTGGGGTTTGCCTCAAAGTAACGCATGTCGTCGAGCAACTCAAGCATCTCCTCCTTCGTAAAGTCGGAAATCGAAACAAGACTGTCGTTCTTCATATCGTTATCATTAGTTTCCTCTAAAAAACAAAAAAGCCAATCGCACACCAACGGTAGCGACCGGCGAATTCTCAAGTCGACAATACAACTTGCGGCGAATACTGTCGCACTTCGACTGCCTTATGTATTGACGCGCTTATCATATCGTTGCAAAATTACGGCAAATCTACGAAAGCACAAAATAAAACGTTCCGGAAAATTTCGTAGTATGACATTTCGGCAGACGATTGGCATACCCGATGTCACAAATAGCACGGTTCCAAAATTTTGGCACGCGATTTGCTATTCAACGAGTGTCCGCAAGCAGCGGACCTTGATTTGATTAACAAAAAAACAAAATATTATGGGCAAAATTATTGGTATAGACTTAGGTACAACGAACTCATGTGTAGCAGTTCTCGAGGGTAAAGACCCGGTTGTAATTCCTAACAGCGAAGGTCGCAACACAACGCCTTCAATCGTAGCATTCGTCGACGGCGGCGAGCGCAAAATCGGTGACCCGGCAAAGCGCCAGGCAATCACCAACCCGACACGTACGGTGTTCTCCATCAAGCGTTTTATGGGCGAAACCTACGACCGCGTCGACAGAGAAATAGCGCGCGTTCCTTATAAAGTGGTTCGCGGCGAAAACAACACTCCGCGCGTCGACATCGACGGCCGCGAATACACTCCGCAAGAAATCTCGGCAATGATTCTTCAAAAGATGAAAAAAACCGCCGAAGACTACCTCGGACAAACCGTAACTGAAGCCGTAATCACCGTGCCGGCATACTTCAACGACTCACAACGTCAAGCAACCAAAGAAGCCGGCGAAATTGCAGGTCTCACCGTACGTCGTATCGTCAACGAGCCTACTGCAGCAGCTTTGGCATACGGCCTCGACAAGAGCGACAGCGATAAGAAAATCGCAGTGTTCGACCTCGGTGGCGGTACTTTCGATATCTCAATCCTCGAACTTGGCGACGGCGTGTTTGAAGTGAAATCGACCAACGGCGATACCCACCTCGGTGGTGACGACTTCGACCACAAGATTATCGACTGGCTCGCCGACGAGTTTATGAAAGAAGAAGGCGTCGACTTGCGTCAAGACCCGATGGCTCTTCAACGTCTTAAAGAAGCTGCCGAAAAAGCAAAAATCGAACTTTCAAGCTCGACATCGTCGGAAATCAACTTGCCGTATATCATGCCGGTAAACGGTGTGCCTAAACACTTGGTAAAAACCCTTACCCGTGCTAAATTCGAGCAACTCTGCGACGACCTTATTCAAGCAACAATCGCACCGTGCCGTCAAGCATTGAGCGACGCAGGAATGTCGGCTTCCGACATCGACGAAGTAATCCTCGTCGGCGGTTCGACACGTATCCCCGCCGTACAACAAATCGTTGAGAAATTCTTCGGCAAAGCACCGTCGAAAGGCGTTAACCCCGACGAAGTAGTTGCCGTAGGTGCATCAATTCAAGGCGGCGTGCTCAGCGGCGACGTTAAAGACGTTGTGCTCCTCGACGTTGTGCCCCTTTCGGTCGGCATCGAAACCCTCGGCGGCGTGATGACAAAACTCATCGAAGCCAACACCACAATCCCGACGCGCAAGAGCGAGACATTCTCTACGGCACAAGACAACCAGCCGTCGGTAGAAATCAACGTGCTCCAAGGCGAACGCCCGATGGCTCGCGACGACAAATCGCTCGGTCGCTTCCACCTCGACGGAATCGCTCCCGCACCGCGCGGCATCCCGCAAATCGAAGTAACTTTCGAAATCGACGCAAACGGTATCCTCAACGTGTCGGCAAAAGATAAAGCAACCGGCAAAGAGCAAAGCATCCGCATCGAAGCATCGAGCGGCTTGACCGACGCCGAAATCAAACGTATGAAAGACGAAGCGGCAGCAAATGCAGCAGCCGATGCAGCCGAAAAAGAACGCATCGACAAAATCAACAAAGCCGACGCCGTAATCTTCCAAACCGAGAAACAATTGAAAGAACTCGGCGATAAGTTTGCAGCCGACAAGCGTGCACCCATCGACGCAGCCCTCAACGAACTCAAAGAAGCTCATAAGGCACAAAACGTCGACGCTATCGACCCCGCTATCGAGAAACTTCAAGCAGCTCTGCAAGTAGCCGCTCAAGACATCTACAACGCACAACAAGGCGGTGCTCAACCCGGCGGACAACCCGGTCAAGGCTTCACCAACCAAGGAGGCGCTCAAGGTGGCAACTCCGACAACGGCAACGTTCAAGATGCCGACTACGAGGAGGTTAAATAGGTGTTATAAACGTAATATTCAAAAAGCGTGTGATCCCAACCGACCACACGCTTTTTTGTTGCCGAGAGCGTAGGTTCTCTCAATCCTTTGCCTGATTCGATAAACGACTAACAGACTGCATTTTTTGCAAGATATTCGGCGTCCGATATAAAAAATCCCCAAATCTTTTTCCAGAAAATGTAGAAAAATCCCCAAATCTTTGGGTTTTCGCGGCTGCGGCGCAAAAACCGCGCGGACGAAATCGACGTGAAAATTCTATCTATTGTTTTGCAAAAGCAATCGCAAAACACAGCTTATTTTGCAACGAAACTACCGACTCTGACGTACATTCATACGCCTTTATCGGTGGAAATTAGGTAATTTCGAAAAAAATGCATACCTTTGCACCCAAATTGAACACTAAGAAACATAATGTCAGACATATTAAGGAAACCCAACGTCCTTTTTGAAACAAGTTGGGAGGTTTGTAATAAAGTAGGCGGTATCTATACCGTTCTGTCGACAAAAGCAAAGGTTCTACATAAACAACTCGGCGACAATCTTATCTTCGTCGGACCGGACGTGTGGACTAAATCGACACCCTCACCTTTCTTCAAAGAATCGAAAACAGTTCTCAAAGAATGGGTGCGCACTGCAAACCTGCCCGAAGGCATCAGCGTCAGAGTTGGTCGCTGGAACGTGCCGGGCAACCCGATTGCCATTCTCGTCAAATTTGACGGCATCTACGGTATAAAGAACGAAATATATAAGGAGATGTGGGAGAAATACGGCGTAGATTCTCTCCACGCATACGGCGACTACGACGAAGGTTGCGCTTTCGGCGTGGCTGCAGCGATGGTCATCGACAGTTGTGCAGCATCGATTGCACGCCGCGGCGACCATATCGTGGCACACTTCGACGAATGGACGACGGGCATGGGGCTTCTCTACCTCAACGCTCACGCTCCGCGCATCGCCACCGTGTTTACAACCCACGCAACGAGCATCGGCCGCAGCATCTGCGGCAATAACAAGCCGCTCTACGACTATTTCACCGGCTACAACGGCGACCAAATGGCGGCTGAACTCAACATGCAGTCGAAACATTCGCTCGAAAAGGCGGCAGCTCATACGGCAGACTGCTTTACGACGGTGAGCCAAACGACGGCTCGCGAATGCGTGCAACTGCTCGAGCGCGAGGCTGTGGTGACTCCCAACGGTTTCGAACGCGACTTTGTGCCTCAGGCTTCAGCTTACGACGACCGCCGCAAGGCTGCCCGCACGACGCTGCTCAACGTGGCTAAACGCCTTACGGGCAAATCGTATAAAAGTGACACGTTCTTGATTGCCACTTCGGGACGTAACGAGTTCCGCAACAAGGGTCTCGATATGTTTATCGAGGCTGTCAACAAGTTGCGCAACGAGGCTCCTCAACGCCGCGCCGTGGCGTTTGTGCTCGTTCCGGCATGGGTGCAAGGTCCGCGTGCCGACCTCCAGGCTGCGCTCCAATCGACAAAACGCACTGCCGAGCCGCTCGAAGACCCGGTAATCACGCACACCCTCTACAACTACGCTCAAGACAGCATTTATAACCGCATACAGTATCTCGGAATGCACAACGCCGTGCACGAAACCGTCGACATCATCTACGTGCCTTGCTACCTTAACGGCACTGACGGCATTTTCAACACGTCCTACTACGACCTGTTGATTGGCATGGACGCTTGCGTATTCTCGTCGTACTACGAACCTTGGGGATATACGCCGCACGAGAGCCTCTCATTCGGCATCCCGACAATCACAACCAACTTGGCAGGCTTCGGACAATGGATTCTCTCGACGTTCGGCGACGATATGGCTGAGTCGGGTTGTCGCGTTATCAACCGCACCGATTCGAACTATCACGCCGCTGTCTACGCCATCGCTTCGTCGCTCAGCGAACTGCTCGCCATGCGTCCCGCGCAAATCAAGCATCTGCGCGCCACCGCTATGACCGCTTCGCGCCGTGCCGAATGGACCCAATTCATTAAATACTACGACGAAGCCTATAGCCGGGCTATCGACTCACGATTAACCAAACTAAACAAGAAATAACTTTCAGGCTTTATGCCTCCTAATTTTTATAATCTATGAAATTACAAGTTAGTAGCACAAATCAACCTGTGTGGCGCGACTTGAAAGTCCACACAGAACTTCCTGCAAAACTTAAATGCTTGGATGAACTTGCGCATAACCTATGGTGGTCGTGGAACAGCGAAGGCAAACGCCTTTTCCACGATATCGACCGCGAACTTTGGCGCTCTACGGGCGAAAACCCCGTATTGTTGTTGCAAAAATTGTCGTTTGAGCGCATTCAAGAGCTCGCCAACGACGAAGCGATGGTAAACAGAATCAAATATGTTTACAAATCTTTTAAAGATTATATGAAAAAGCCGTTGCGCAAAGACGTTCCTTCCGTGTCGTACTTCAGCATGGAATACGGTCTCTGCTCGGCTCTTAAGATTTATTCAGGTGGTCTTGGCGTGCTCGCCGGCGACTATATCAAAGAGGCTTCCGACTCGTGCATCGACATGACTGCTGTCGGCTTCCTCTATCGCTACGGCTACTTCACTCAAACGCTGTCGATGGACGGCCAACAAATGGCTGAATACGACACTCAAGACTTCAATCAAATTCCCGTTGAGCCGGTTCTCGACGCCGAAGGAAAGCCGATGATTCTCGAAGTGCCCTACCCGGGTCGCATCATCTACTGCAACGTTTGGCGCGTTAACGTAGGTCGCGTAAAACTCTACCTGCTCGACACCGACAACAACCTCAACTCTGAGTTCGACCGCCCGATTACTCACAAGCTCTACGGCGGCGACTGGGAAAACCGTATCAAACAGGAATACCTGCTCGGCATCGGTGGCGTTATCATGCTTCGTGCTCTCGGCATCAACACCGAACTCTATCACTGCAACGAAGGCCACGCCGCTCTGCTCAACCTCCAACGTCTCGTTGAATATGTCGAAAACGAGAAACTCTCGTTCGAAGTGGCTCTCGAAATGGTTAAAGCAACCGGTCTTTACACCGTTCACACTCCGGTGCCTGCCGGTCACGACTACTTCGAAGAAGGTCTCTTCGGAAAATATATGGGCGAATTCCCCGCACGTTTGGGCATCTCTTGGAGCGACTTGATGAACATGGGCCGCGAAAACCCCGGCAGCAACGACCGCTTCTCGATGAGCGTGTTCGCACTCAACACTTGCCAAGAGTCGAACGGCGTTAGCTGGCTCCACGGCGAAGTGTCGAAGAAGATGTTCCAAGGCGTTTGGAAAGGCTATGCTCCCGAAGAATCGCACGTGTCGTACGTTACTAACGGCGTACACATGCCGACTTGGGCTGCCAGCGAATGGAAAGAATACTACGAAAAAATCTTCGGCGACGACTATATGGAAAAGCAGTCGGACGAGGCTACTTGGGCTCCCATCCTCAAGGCTAAAGAAGAAGACATCTGGGCTATCCGCGTTGCGTTGAAAAACAAGTTTATCAACTACGTTAAGCGCGAATTCAAAGAAACTTGGCTCAAAAACCAAGGCGACCCCTCTCGCATTATGTCGATTATGGACAAAATCAACCCCAATGCGCTCATCATCGGTTTCGCCCGCCGTTTTGCCACCTACAAACGCGCTCACTTGCTCTTCACCGACCTCGACCGTCTCTCTAAGATTGTCAACAACGAGCAATTCCCCGTACAATTCGTATTCGCCGGCAAGGCTCACCCCGCCGACGGCGCAGGTCAAGGCTTGATTAAGCGCATCGTCGAAATCTCGAGAATGCCGCAATTCCTCGGCAAGATTATCTTCCTCGAAAACTACGACATGACGCTCGCTAAGCGCCTCGTTTCGGGCGTTGACGTTTGGCTCAACACTCCGACTCGTCCCCTCGAGGCTTCCGGTACATCGGGCGAAAAGGCTGAAATGAACGGCGTGCTCAACTTCTCCGTGCTCGACGGCTGGTGGTATGAAGGCTACCGCGAAGACGCAGGTTGGGCGCTCACCGACAAACGCACTTTCACCGACCAAGCGCAACAAGACAAACTCGACGCGGCGACTATCTACTCGATGCTCGAAAACGAAATCATTCCCAAATACTTTGCGAAAAACTCTAAAGGTTACTCGCCGGAATGGATTCAATACATCAAGAACTCGATTGCTCACATCGCGCCGAACTTCACTATGGAGCGCATGATTAACGACTACATCGCTCGCTTCTACTCGAAGGAAGGTAAATACTACAAAACTCTCAAACGCGACAACTACGCTAAGGCTAAAGAACTCGTGGCTTGGAAAGAGAACGTAGTGAACCACTGGGATGGCGTACAAGTTGTTGAGACCAACATTCCTAACGACCTCTGCAACGCTGTGTTCGGCAAAGAGCACACTATCACCGCGAAAATCAACACCAACACTCTCGCCGACGACCTTGGCGTAGAAATGGTGGTTTACTCGAAAGAAAGCGGCGAACACAAATTCCACAACCGCATCGAGTTTAAAGAAATTGCTCGCGACGGCGACATCGTTACCTACGAGTTGAAGAACTTCATCACCGACTCGGGCGCTTACGACTACAGTTTCCGCATCTTCCCCAAGAATCCGGAACTCGCTCACCGTCAAAGCTTTGCTTACATGAAGTGGTTCTAAGCAATTAGAAACATCATAACAAAAAAGTCAGCATCGGGCACACCTGATGCTGACTTTTTTATTAGTGTGTATAACGGGTAACTCGACAACGTCAAGATGCTAGCTCGAAGAGCTTGCTGCAACTCGGTTAACCCCGCCTTGCCGCTTGCGGCTAGGTGGGGGATTAGCCTGATAATCAACCCCAATGAGCTAAATTGCATAGATTTTGCTCATTGTTAGTGCTAAGTTGGAGACTTTGCAACCGGGCTGCAAATCTGCGACCACAACCGACCCTCACCGAGGCTCGAGTTCGGGGGTGCCGTAGCTCCCCACGCTAACCGTCTCCGACGCTAAGCGTGGAGTTTACCACGACCGGCGCGTCTCCGACGCACACAATCCACATCGTACCTTCGGCACGATGTGGATACTCGTTTGCTCCGATTTGTTTGTATATACACCTGTGTATCAACAAAGTAGGGTCGCGGCTTGCTGCGACCTATCATGGGTGCGGAGGTAAGAGGTAAGAGTGGAGAGAAGCAAACGTAGGGTCGCGGCTTGCTGCGACCTATCATGGGTGCGGAACAAATCTGTCGCCTACCCGGTCGCACCAAGGCGCGACCCTACCCCACTGATTATCGGCCAGTTATATATCTATTCACGCATCGAACGCCTACCCGGTCGCAGCAAGGCGCGACCCTACTCTGTTGATTGTCAACCAATTAAAAAAACAACAAAAGAGGACAAATCCGTTGCCGGGGAGTCCTCTTCTGTTTACATTTCCAAAGTTGTAGTTTCGGCACGTGTGCCGCAACGCCAACTCTTAGTTGTTAGTTTTTACGCGGCGCTCTTTGATACGAGCTTTCTTACCGGTAAGATTGCGCAAGTAGTAAAGCTTTGCACGGCGTACTTTACCGTATTTGTTGATGGTGATGCTGTCGATGAACGGAGATTCAATCGGGAAGATACGCTCTACACCAACATTGTCGCTAACTTTGCGCACTGTGAAACGCTTCTTGTCGCCTTCGCCTGAGATGCGGATAACCACACCGCGATATTGCTGAATACGTTCCTTGTTACCCTCTTTGATGCGATAAGCCACTGTGATAGTGTCGCCGGGGCGGAAGTCGGGATGCTGTTTGCCGGTTGCAAATGCTTCCTCGGCTACTTTAATCAAATCCATTTTATTTTTATTTAAAACGTTAATAATTATCGCAATGTAAACAAACCACTCGTTTTGCCAGAGATTGCGAAAAGCGGTGCAAAGTAACTCATTTTTTTCGAATTACGCAACTCTTTGGCGCTTTTTTTGTCCGACTTTTGCTTCATTGTTGCTTTCGCTTGCTTTTTCGGCGGTTTTGATATAACTTCGCAACTATGAAAGAAAAAGAAACCACCGACAAACTTCAATGCCAAATTCTCGTCGAAACGATGTATTTCCACGGCGTCAGGCATGCCGTGGTGTCGCCGGGCTCGCGCAACGCTCCGCTGATTATCGCCTTGTCGCGCAGCCGCATAAAGACCCATATCGTTGTCGACGAGCGCAGTGCAGCCTATGTAGCGCTCGGTATGGCTCAACAATTAAAAGCTCCCGTGGCGTTGGTGTGCACTTCGGGTACGGCGTTGCTCAACTATGCTCCGGCAGTTGCAGAGGCTTACTACCAAAAGATTCCGCTGATTGTCGTTTCTGCCGACCGCCCGCAGGAGTGGATTGACCAAGACGACAGCCAAACAATTCGCCAATTTAAAGCACTCGACCAATTCGTCAAACGCTCTTACGACATCCCGGCGCGATGCGACGACGACACTGCCGTCTGGTATGCCGAACGAATTGCTCACGACGCGATGATGGAAGCCACGTCGCTCCGACGCGCTCCCGTACACATCAACGTGCAACTGGCGGAACCGCTCAACGGGCTGACTACCGAGCCTTATAAATTGCGCCGAATTCTTCATTTTCCGTCCTATGACGGCATCTGTTCGGACGACATTATAAAGCTTAAAGAGCAACTGCTCCACAAGCGCGTTATGATTATTGCCGGCTTTATGGAGTTGAACGAGCCTCTGCGACAAGCGCTCAACGCCATTGCC
>JAQXVL010000112.1 GCA_029224905.1 Bacteroidales bacterium | reverse complement strand
TTGAGCAGCGAAACCGCCTTTTTCGACGAGAATTCGCCACCGGGAAGTCGGAAACGCGGCTCGGTTGCGAACGTGTTGTCGAAGTAGCCTGTCGAAGTGACGAAGATAATGGCATTGCGGCCGACGGCTTTGTCGATAGCGGCGAAGAGTCGCGTCAGGTCGCGGTCGAGTCGGATGTATTTGTCTTCGGTTTCGATTCTGCGGTCAGCGTCTTCCGAGTATGGATATGGCGCCGCCGTGTAGGCAATGTTTATCATGTCGACAGTGGCGCGGTTGCCCAAACGGAGGTCGTTGATGCAACTGATAGCCACGTCGGTCATTTCGGTGTTGACGAGCGCCGATTCTTTGAAGCGGCGGATGCGGTCGGGACCGGTGAAGGTGTATTTGAACGGCGTCAAAGAGCGGTGTAGCGGCACGTCGGGATAGTCGTTGACCGACATCGACGGCGTCCACTTCATTGTGTCGACGCGTGTGCGCAGAGCGTCGCCGAAATTGCGCGCGGCAACTACCGACGGGAAGTCTTTGTAGAACGTCGACGAAGCCCATTTGCCCGATTCGTCGTTAATCCAGAACGCACCGTTTGCGGCGTGACCTGCCATGATGATGGCTTGGTCTGCGTTGGGCGCGATGGCGTAGACTTGTCCGATGCCGTTGTTGTCGATGCGAACTTCGTCGCTGAGCGTCGACACTTTGATGGCTGCGGGCGAATATGTTTCGTCGGTGTTGTTACCGATGAAGTTGCGGTCGGAGATGATTGGCGACGACGTTTTCGACTCTGCGTCGTAGACCGCAGGGCGGCTGATGCCGTTTATGTTCGGGTAAGCGCCGGTGTAGATGAGCGCTGTGGCGGCAGTGCGTCCGGGAGTCGCCAGGTCGAACGTGGTGTTGCTGATGCACACGCCGTCGCGGAGCAAGCGGTTGAATCCTCCTTGCCCGAAATGGGTGCGTAGCAGTTCGATGTAGTCGCTACGCAGTTGGTCGATGGTTATGCCGACAACGAGCGTGGGTCTGCCCGCCGTTTGCGACAGTGCTGTAATCGCCACGACGGTGCATGCCAACGTTGTTAATATTCTATTTACCTTTTGCGCGCGTTGCATTTTCTGTTGATGTATAAGTAGTTTGCGGAACGTAACAGCGTAGCCCCGATGAGCGGGAATATCGCCGGATTGGCAGTTTGAGGCAAAGCCCACCAAAATGCCGTCATTCCAAAAACGACTGCAAAGTTAATAAAATGATAGATAAATAGCCACTTTTCGGCGCGTTTTATCCAAATTAGTATTACCGGAAGCAAGCAAAGCGGGTTCAGCCAGGCTATCAGGAAGTTGGGCGACGTTGCTTCGTGCTCGGAAAAGAACACGAGAAATGCAATCAGGCAACCGACTAATCCTTGGATGAAGAACCATAGCGAGTCGAACCATCGCGACACTTTGCGGCGACGTATGTCGTGCAGTGTGATTAGCGCCACGAGCGCCAGTGCCACAACGGCAACGGTCATCGGCGAAGCCCACCACGGTGTGGGCGGAAGCAGTACGTCGGACGTACCTTCGTTGATGATGTTTGTGCGCTTGACAACGGGCACGCGGTTGCCGATGCTGTCGGTATAGGTTGCGCCTGCCATTTCTTCCATGAGCAGAATTGGCGCAAATTGCCGTTGGCGGACGTCGACAGGGAAGTCGATGCCGGGACCGAGCACTAAGTCGATGCCGAATTGATACCATGGATAGTTCGGGCTGTAGGAGCGCATAATGTCGCGGAAAGTCAGCGTTGTGTCGGCGGGCGTGGGGTAGGTGATGCCTCCGACGGCGTCTTCTATCATGTCGCGCGGACGGGTTGCGCAGTTGTCGTAAACGTAGTTGTAGCGATACTCTCTGTTTTCGGGCAGGCTGAGTATACACAGTTTTTTCCAAAGGTCGACGGCTTGTTGGCGCGTGAGGTTGAGCTCTTGCTCGACGATGCGCGAGCCGCGATGGCGGTATTCTTCGATGAAGTTATGATAGCGGTCGCCTTCGAAGTCGGTATAGCCGAGCATATAGTCGGTTTCGCCTTTGACAAAGCTGTAGATGAAGTTCGGCTTGGAGAACGAAAACATACCGAAATTGTAAGCCAGGTCGTAGTCGGCATTGCGCACGCGAATTGCAGTGTGTCCATAGAGTTCGAACACGACGGGACCGGGATAGCACGTCACGAGGCTGACGCTGCACGAGTCGGGAAATTCTTCGTTTTGCCCGAACGACGATGCGACAGCCGTCAGCGCTATGAGGATTGTAGTGATTAACTTCTTAAGCATAATTCAAATAATGTGCGAAGTTACTGAAAATCCCGCTAATAAGCAAATGTTATTCGTCGTTTGCCGCGGGCAGTTGTTTGTTTGCCCGTGCGCCGAGCGTTTTCAGCTCTTCAAATTTGGTGAACATATTTCCACGACCTTCGTTGAGCTTCTTCTTGGCGTCGTCGAACGAGCGTTGCGCGTTGTTGAGCGCATTTTGAACGCGAGTCATGTCGTCGACAAATCCGACGAATTTGTCATACAGTTTGCCGCTCTCTTCGGCGATTTTCATAGCGTTGCGGTCTTGTCGTTCGCGGCGCCACAGTTGAGCGACGAGTCGCAGCGTCGAGATGACGTGGGCGGGGCTGATGATGACAATTCGTTGGTCGTAAGCATCTTGCCAGAGTCGTTTGTCGAGGCTGAGTGCTGTAAGGTAGGCATGCTCATTGGGGATAAACATCAGTTGGAAATCGATTTGATTGCCTTTTCCGGGGCGGATTCCGACGTAGTCTTGATAGTTTTTGCCTTTGAGTTCTCTAATGTGGTTACGCACCGACGCGATGTGTCGCTCGGCTGCTTCGGCGCGGCTTTCCTCGGTGTCGGCGTTGATATAGTCGGTGTAGGCTGTCAGCGACACCTTAGAGTCGATGACGATGTATTTGTCGTCGGGCAGCACAACGACGACGTCGGGGCGGAGGCGTTGGTTGTTTTCGCCTTCGATGATTGTACCGTCGGGGTTACGTGTCATTTGTACGAAATAGTTTTCATCGCGAACCAAGCCCGACTTGTCGAGAATCGATTCGAGCACCATTTCGCCCCAGTCGCCCTGTACCTTCGAGTTGCCGCGGAGCGCTTCCGTCAGCTCGCGCGCTTCTTTGCCGATTGACGAGTTGGATTGGCGTAGCGCTTGAATGGACGCTTCGAGTTCGCCAAAGTTCTTTGTGTGAGAGGCGTGAGTTTCGAGCAGCATTTTCTGGAAATTGTCGATGTTTTGTCGCAGCGGGGCAAGCAGTGTTGCCATACTTTCGCCGTTGCTCTTGACGAACGATTGCGTGTTCGCGTCGAGAATCTGCTGAGCGAGCACCTTGAAGCGGTTCTCGGTTTCTTGCTCCATTTGTTGGCGGAATCGGTCGAACGACTGCATTTTTTCCGTGAGTTTTGCATTGTCGAGCGAAAGGTTGACATTTTCCTCGCGGAGGCTTTCGATGTTGCCGTTAAGCGTGGCGATATTGTCGTTGAGTTTAGCCACGTTGTCGGAGAGCTCGCGGCAACGGTTCTGCTCGGCGCTGAGAGAAGCCTCTGCGGCGAAGAGTTTCGACTTGGTGTCTGATAATTTTCGGCTCAGTTGCAGTATTACGACAATCGTGCCCACAACGACTGCCAAACATATTATTACGATTATTTCCATACTTTATTAGCTCGGTTTAAAAAACGCAAAAAGGCAATAGCGAAGAACTGTCAAGCAGACGGTCAGACACTATTGCCATTAAGGGTTGATGTATACTATTATTTCAAAGCATCGATTTTTTCGGCAAGTTGAGCTTTGGTAGCAGTGCCGACGTGGCGGTCGACGGGTTTGCCGTCTTTGATAAAAATGAGAGTGGGGATGTTGCGAATGCCGAATTGTCCGCAGACGTCGGAATTTTCGTCGACGTCGCATTTGTAGATGTCGACAACGCCTTCGTATTCCGTTGCCAATTCGTCAACGATAGGTGATATGGTTCTGCACGGACCGCACCATTCCGCCCAAAAGTCGATTACTACGGGTCTGCCTGATGCCAACACTTCTTCAAGATTGCTGTCGGTTAATTGTTTAGCCATTGTTATGAGTTTTTTAGAGGTTTTTTTTGTTAGTTTTTTGCTGAGGGCAAAGTTAATATAAATTGTAGTGAAAAGCAAAAATATTTAGAGCCTGTATCAAAACAAATTCGAAACAAATGTTAATAAATCAAAGTAGATTGTCGGTATCTTTTTATATATCATTGTCTTGCTTGTTCGTTTTCTGAGAAAAAATTTTAATGCGTATAATTTTTTTGCCTATCGATATTGTTATTCAAAAAAAATGACTAACTTTGCAGTGCAAAAGCGCAAGGCAAGCGCTCCGAATTTTACAACTCATTCCCCAATTATCACGAATCTTTTTGTAGTAATCCCAGCTTGGATTATGAATCTATAAATTAAAGAATTTACATGTATAAATTGTTAGAATTGAAGGAAATGGAACTTCCGCAGTTGCAGGAAATAGCCAAATCCTTAGGTATAAAGAAAATCGATAGTACCAGCGTCGATAAGCTTGATAAAGATAATCTTATATACGGAATAATCGACTTCGAGGCAGACCAGACGAAAGAAAAGGCTGTCAAAATGCGTAGCGAAAAGCGTAAACGCGCGGCAGATAAGTCTGACGACGCCGAAGAGCAGAAAAATGAAACTAAGTCGAAGGCAAAAACCACCCGTCGGAAGAAAGCCGAAGCACAGGTCGGCGAGCCTGCGCAGCCGGAAGTTGCAGCCGCAGAGACGGTAGAAGCCGTTGAGCAGCAGCCTGCCGAAAAACCGGCACCCGCAAAGCGCGGTCGCAAGAAGGCTGTAAAGAATGCCGACCAAGCGCCGGCAGATGCTGAAAAGCCGAAAGCCGAGGGCGCAGACGTGGTAGAAGCTCCTGCTGCAGCGTCGGAAGAAAAACCTGCAGAAGCAGCCAAGACCGTCGAGGCAGAGCAACCCGTAGCAGAAGCGGCACAGCCGGAGAAATCCGCCGACGCTGAGGACCGACCTGCCGAACCCGTCGAGCAGCCGGAAGCTAAGCCGGAACCGCAAAAGCGCAGCGACGAGTCGTTCAGCCTTTTCTTCAACACCGGACGTAAGTTCGTGCCGCGTTCGCAACAGCAGCAGCAAGCCGATGCAGAGGCGCAAGCGCAAGCACAGGCTCAACAGCCCGAGCAGCCCGCACAAGAGCAACAGCCCGCTCGCCAAAAACAGACAAAACAGCAGCGCAAACAGCAACGCCGTCAAGCGCAACAACAAGCGCAGCAACAGGCTCAGCAACAACCTCAGCAGCCGCAATACGACTTCGAAGGCATCGTTAAAGGCTCTGGTGTGCTCGAAATTATGCCCGACGGTTACGGATTCTTGCGCTCGTCAGACTATAACTACCTTTCGTCGCCCGACGACATCTACGTTTCGCAAGCACAAATCAAGCAAAACGGACTCAAAACCGGCGACGTCGTCGAAGGTCCTATTCGTCCGCCTAAGGAAGGCGAAAAATTTTTCCCGCTCTGCAACGTCGAATCGATTAACGGCCGCACGCCGGAGTTCGTGCGCGACCGCGTAGCCTTCGAGCATCTCGTGCCGCTCTTCCCCGACGAAAAGTTCGACCTCACCGGAGGCGCAACGACTTGCAACATCTCGACTCGCGTTGTCGACATGTTCTCGCCCATCGGTAAAGGTCAGCGCGGACTTATCGTAGCGCCGCCGAAGACCGGTAAAACCATGTTGCTCAAAGATATAGCAAACGCCATCGCCGAAAACCATCCCAGCACATATCTGCTCATTCTGCTCATCGACGAGCGTCCCGAGGAAGTTACCGACATGGCGCGCAACGTCAACGCCGAGGTGATTGCGTCGACGTTCGACGAGCCTGCCGAACGTCACGTCAAGATTGCCGGATTGGTGCTCGAAAAGGCAAAACGTATGGTCGAATGCGGTCACGACGTTGTCATTCTGCTCGACTCGATTACGCGCCTCGCACGCGCATATAATACGGTAGCTCCCGCGTCGGGTAAAATCCTTACCGGTGGTGTCGATGCCAATGCTCTTCAAAAGCCCAAACGCTTCTTCGGCGCAGCCCGCAACATCGAAAACGGCGGCTCGCTCACCATTATCGCAACGGCGCTCACCGAGACCGGCTCGAAGATGGACGAAGTGATTTTCGAAGAGTTCAAGGGTACGGGTAATATGGAACTTCAACTCGACCGCAAATTGTCGAACAAACGTATCTTCCCGGCTGTCGACATCGTGGCATCGAGCACACGTCGCGATGACTTGCTCCTCAGCCAAGAAACCATCAACCGCATGTGGATTTTGCGTAACCACATCGCCGACTACACGTCGATCGAAGCGATGGAACTTATCAAAGACCGCATGCTCCGCACCAAGTCGAACGAAGAATTGCTGCTCACCATGAACGGTTAGTCGGCAATCGCATACAACCTACCATAAGCGCGTCCACCAAAGTGAATGCGCTTTTTTAGTGTGAAATTTCTTGTTTTTTCTCTACATTTTGTTGGCTGATGCGGTCGATTATTTATACCTTTGTGCAGACTACTTATAACTGAAAACACATAAAGGCTATGTTTTACTTTTTTGACCCGAGTTCTCCGCTGTCTTATTTGATATTAGCGACATTGATAGTCGCTGTAATAATATTACGTGCACAAATATTTAAAGCTTTCCTTTATATATTAGCCCTTCCGCTAATGGTCTATTGCATAATCCGTTGGGCGATACTTAAACTGTTGGAAGCGTATGGCGTGGTGGAGGAGAAACCGCGAAAGGTTGTGGATGTAAAGGGAATGTCGGACCTCGAAAGTGGATTGCTGCTTTCTATCGTGATTGGTCTTACAATGGCATTTTTGGCGAACAAGGCTTGCTCGTAGTCTGCCGTCGCCTAATATTCGCAGATTCTACCTACAAGTGCAAAATTAAGAAATAAAATTGAAGAACTCAACGACCGGGGAAGAAAAACCAAGTTTCAACCTCGGTCGTTTGTTAATCTTAGTGACAATATCACTACTGTCCACTAAAAAATGGACGGGGTTAAAAATTAAATAAATTCGGTTCACTTGAATCACAGAGGTCATTGATATTTTTGAAATTCGATTTGTCGAAAAGGTCACGAAGATGCGTCTTGTCGGTCAGCGATATTCCAAGTATCTGAAGGACTTCGTAGATGCTTCGCTCCAGTTTCATATCGTGCTGCACTATCGCCACAAGGCAATAAGTGATTATGGCACAATAGATTTGGATGCGGACTGCATTCTCGGATATACCCCAGAACTTCTTGATTCGCAAGTGCTGTTTGATCCATTTGAAGAACAGCTCCACGCTCCATCGGTTGCGGTAAAGCTCGGCGATTGTCTCGGCTGAAGCAGTCAGATTGTTGGTCAGGAAGATGTATCTGGTGCCGTCCTCAGGGTCTATGCAGACTACCTTACGGAGCTTTTCGGGATAATCCTTGGCGCTTTTATAAACCGTGAAGTAGCCGATAGAGTCGGAGACAACGTTCGGAGGAAGTCTACGTTTCCACGTCTCGGGCCTGAATCTGACATTGGTTTTCGCTCTGACGACAAAGAAAGCGCCGATACGGTGGATGGTGTACAGATTGCCGAAATCGTTGTAGCCACGGTCGAAGATGTAATGCGCCCCGGCTTCGTAAGGTATCTCAGGCATCGCCTTTGTATCATGCACATTGGCCTCGGTAATATGCACAAAAGCAGGCACTTGCGCTTCTACATCATAGAGGGTGTGCATCTTGATGCCGCCCTTGTGCTTACGGAATTTAGCCCACTCGAACACCGACAGACATAGATCTATAGTTGTGGAATCGAAAGCGTAGACATGGCCATCAAGCTCGAAGATTTTCTGAATCCTACGTTTGCGAGCTTCCGCTATCATGAAGAAGGCGAACTCCTCGAAGATGCGGTAATCCCGCTGCTCGTTGGCCTTGCTAAGATTGCTCCGCGTCACGGACTTTCCGATGCCGAGATGATAAAGCTTACCGGCATGGGCTTCCATCGCAACGATGAGATCCCGAAGGCTCTCGCGATTCGATAGCTGTCCGAACATCAGTGTAAGTAGTTGATTCCAACAGGTATAACTCTTTACATACTTGTCGCCATCATACTTTCTTACAAGATAGTTGAAGTGATTTCTGTCCATAAACTGGACTAATTGGGCGAAAACGTACTTGTCTTTATTCATAACAGTCTGTGTCAGACTGCAAAAATAATTTCAAATCCGTTGACTCCAAAATCTCTTACAACAAATTGAATTTCAATAATTTCAAAGTACTCTTATGATTTTTTAGTGGACACTAATGTGACAATATCTTTTAGCATTTGATCCGTTACCGAATTAAAATCAGTACCTTTTGGTATATACTGCCGGATAAGTTTGTTATGATACTCAATACATCCCTTCTCCCAAGAGGAATAAGGATGAGCGAAAAAGATCTTGGTT
>JAQXVL010000111.1 GCA_029224905.1 Bacteroidales bacterium | reverse complement strand
GCTACTGCGATTGAATTCAACCTTTCGCCTTCGGCGCGACCTTTTTCTATGCCTTCTTCCAAGCCTTCAGCGCGACCCTCGGCGCGACCTTTTTCCAACCCTTTCTTCAATCCTTTTTCCATGCCTTCTTCCAAACCCTCGGCACGACCTTTTTCCAGACCTTCTTTTATACCATCGCGCTTGGCAGTATCGAGACTGTTCTTGAGGTCGCGATATGCCTTGCGACTGTCTTCGTATTCCCTCAGTTCGCGCGGGGTGAATGTGGCGATTTCCGCCTGGGTGAACAATCGGTCGAACACTTTGTCGCGTAGCGACTGCGGCTGACGGTCGAGTCGCGAAAGATTTTTCAGCACATATAGCCACTTCTCAAAAGTTGTGCTGAGTTCGTCGACCGACTTGTTAAACTTGGCTATCTCAACGTAGATAAAATCAAGTTTGGCGTAGAAAACCTCATGAGTATCGATGTCGCAGAGTTTTACGGTATGACTAATTCTGTCCGGGTCGAACGCCGGTTCGTGCATATCGAAATTGAGCAAAGCTATCGTATAGACGTGGTTGAGATGGAAGTCCCATTCATTACCTTTCGCGCCCTGCTCACGGATTGGAAATGTGGAATAGAACAGCGAGCGGTCCTTGAAAAACTCTTGAAACGCATTCTGCATTTCCACAATAAATTTTTCGCCGTCCTCGGTCTCGCAATAGACGTCGAAAATTGCCTTCCGCTCGGCGTAAATATCTCCAAGATGCTCGGTGTTGAGATACTTCACATCGGTAATCACGTGCGAACCCTCAAATAGCGCGTTGAGGAAGCCGATAAGTAAATCTTTATTCATATCGGTCCCAAAAATGCGCTTAAACCCGAAATCAGTCAGCAAACTGATGTATTTATCTTCAATCTCACTCATAAGGCAATCCGTTTTTGCAAATATAAGCACAAAACGCAAAATTCGCACATCGATAAAGCTAAAAATAATTAGAGCCTGTGTCACAATAAATGTTAAAGCAGAGGCGGGCAGTCATTGAGCAGATTTGTTCGTGCTTAAAAGGGCGTGTGGCGAGCCACATAACCGTTAAGCACGGACAAAGATGCCAATGAATGTCCGAGCAAAGGTATTTTTGAAGAAAAATGTGCTGCCCTGTCGCATATTTTGGGCGATTTTTGCTTTTCACCGCAGTCACATAGCTCGCTATGCTCCTTTGGCTCAAAACAAAACTCGCCTCACACTATGCAACCTCTGCTTTTAATATTTATTATGAAACAGGCTCTAAAATTTTTCTGAGCGTTTTTGTGTTTGGTCGTTAATTTCTCGGGTGGGGATTGTGGATAATTGAATAGTTTTGAGTAATTTTACAATCTGAAATAAAACACTCAAGATATGAAAAAGGTATTGGTAACCGGAGCGGATGGTTTTATCGGTTCTCATCTTACGGAGATGTTGCTCGCAGAGGGCTACGAAGTGCGCGCGCTGAGCGTGTATAACTCGTTTAACTATTGGGGATGGCTCGACGGGCTGCGCCACGAGCGGTTGGAAGTGGTGTGCGGCGACGTTCGCGACCCGAATTTCTGTCGTGAGGCGGCGCGCGGCTGCGACACGATTTTCCACTTGGCTGCGCTGATTGCCATCCCGTATAGCTACGTTGCTCCCGACAGTTACGTCGATACCAATATCAAGGGCACGCTCAACATTTGCCAGGCGGCACGCGATTGCGGCGTACGTCGAGTTATTGTAACGTCGACGTCGGAGGTCTACGGCACGGCACGCTATGTGCCTATCGATGAGGCGCATCCGCGTCAGCCTCAGTCGCCCTATTCTGCCACGAAAATTGGTGCCGACGCCATTGCGAAGAGTTTCTACAACGCGTTCGACCTTTCGGTAGTGATTGCGCGTCCGTTTAATACCTATGGTCCGCGCCAGAGTGCTCGTGCGATTATTCCGACGATTATCACGCAGATTGCCAACGGTGTGCGCGAGATTCATGTTGGCGACTTGACGCCGACGCGCGACTTTAACTATGTGAAGGACACTTGCCGCGGATTTATAGCGCTTGCGCGTGCGCAGGGCGTTGAGGGCGAAGAGATTAACATCTGTTCGAAGAGCGAAATTTCGATGAAAGACACTCTGCAACTCATCGCGCAACTTATGGAAGCCGACGTTACGTGGGTGCAAGATGCCGAGCGCATTCGTCCGAAGAATTCCGAGGTATTCCGCCTGTTCGGCGACAACACCAAGATATGCAGCCTTACCGATTGGCGTCCGCAGTACAGCATCGCCGACGGCTTGCGCGAAACGATTGCGTGGTTCAGCAATCCGGAGAATTTGGCGAAATATAAATACGATATCTACAACCGATGAGCGAGCGAGTCAATGTGTTGATGCTTGGCGGTGCCAAGCGGGTTTCGCTGGCGCGTCTGCTCAAGTCGGCGGGCAGCCGTATGGGCATTGACGTGGGCATTGTCAGTTATGAGATTATGCCGACGGTTCCGATAGCGTCGGAGGGAGAGGTTGTTGTTGGTCGGCGTTGGCGCGACGAAGGCATCTACGAGAGCCTTGCCGAGGTCATTGCCGAGCGGCATATTGACATCGTTTTGCCGTTTGTCGACGGTGCTATCGAGATATGCTCCGAACTTCGACAACGTCATCCCGACGTGTTTGTCCCGGTGAGCGAATTCGAGGTGGCGCATAAGATGTTCGACAAGTCGGAGGCGGCGCGCGTCTTTGCGTCGCACGGGTTCGACATACCTGCAACGTACGACGCCGACAACTGCCGATTCCCGGCGATTTTAAAGCCACGCGAGGGTTCCGCATCGCGCGGCATCGTCGTTGCTCGCACGGCGAAAGACCTTGCCGAGGCGGGCGATTTGAGCCGTTATCTCGTGCAAGAATATGTCGAAAATGCCGACGAATATACCGTTGATTGCTACGTGTCGACCATCAGCGGACGCGTAGTCTGCGCCGTGCCGCGGCTTCGCATCTCGACGTCGGGCGGAGAAGTCGACCGCACCGAGACGCGCCGCATTCCGGCACTTATGCAACAGGCGGAGCGAATCCTTACCGAGTTAAACTTCCGCGGACCGATAACTTTGCAATTTTTGCACGACAAGGCGACCGACCGCTATCTGCTGATGGAAATTAATCCGCGCCTTGGCGGCGGCGTTGTGTGCTCGATACATGCCGGAGCCGACATCGCCGAGATGATACTACGCGAGAGCCGTGGCGAAGAGGCACGTCGCATCGATGATTGGCGCGACCGCGCACTGATGACGCGCTATTTTGCCGAGGTAATGTTTTGAGACTATCAGCGAAGGCGATTGCGGAGGAAGTGTTTCGACGTAAACGCCAAGTAGGCAATCAACCCGACAACACACAGGCAAAGGCAGAGCCGATAGACCGTGTGATAGCTCGTCGCTTCGGCAAGATATCCCGCGAAGAAAATGCCGATTCCGGCGCCGACGTCCCACGAAGTCAGGTAGGTTGAATTGGCAGTGCCGCGACGGCTGTTGGGTGCCAAGTTGATAAACATCGACTGATACGACGGGCACATCGTTCCATAGCCGATGCCGATGATGATTGCCGATAGGTAGAAGCCGAAGTTGCAGCGCCATTCAGTGAAGAGCACAAATCCGAGAGTTACGAGAGCCATGCCGGTCTTGACGCACCGCACGATTTTGCCGTCGCGGACGAGTTTGTTTGTGGCAATTCGCGAGGCGATAAGTCCTGCTGCGAGCAGCAGAAAGTAGACACCCGAGCCGGCATAGATGCCCAATTCCGTTTTGCCGTAGATAGCCAAGTAGGTGGTAAGCGTAGCGCTCGAGAAGGCAAATGTGGTAAGCGTGATGCCTTCGGGCAGACTGTTGTGGAGGAAGAAACGGTCGAGCGAGAGAGTTGTGTCGGGCTTGACCACGGCGCGCGGCTTGTTGCGAACCATCGTCAGGCAGGCAACACCAAGTAGAGTGGCAACGAAGGGCACGGCGAACACGATGTGAATATTGTCGACGCGACTATACATTGCCAGCGCCACCGAAGGGCCGATAGCCATGGCGAGGTTGTTGCTAATGCCATAGTAGCCAATACCTTCGCTGCGGCGCGACGACGGAAGTACGTCGATGGCAACCGTGCTGTTCGACACCGAAGTGGCGCCGAAAGCCAAGCCTTGCAGCACGCGGACTATGGCAAAAGCCAAAACGGTGCTGACAGCGATATAGCCGATGTTGAGGAGCGTGTAGGCGCCGTAGCAGAACAGCAGCACTTTCTTGCGAGGTAGGCTGTCGACGATGTATCCGCTGAAGGGGCGGATGAAGAGTGCGGAGATGATGAAACCGCTCATCACTTGCCCGATTACGCTACGGTCGGCTCCACAATGCTCCGCAAGATAAATAGGCAAGATGGGGAGTATGTTGTTAAACGAGAAAAAGAGTAGAAAATTTGCTACCATCACCAAACAATAGTTGCGATTCCACAACTTGTCGCCCGGCGTTTCGACTATATACGGGTCGAAATCGTTTTCTGTTTTATTGCTATCCATTTTAAATATCGATATCGAAAAAACGTTGGGCGTTGGCGTCGGTTCGCGCCGACACTTCGTCGATGGTCGTGCCGAGAAGTTCTGCAATCTTAGCCGCGACGTGCGGGATATAAGCGCTCTCGTTTCGGCGTCCGCGGAAGGGGACGGGCGTTAGATAGGGGCAATCTGTTTCGAGGAGAATTCGGTCGAGCCCGATTGCAGGCAAGACGTCGCCGAGTTTGGAGTTTTTGAACGTGACGATGCCGTTGATGCCGAAAAGGAAGTCACCGCGGCGGCGAATAGCCTCAACGTCGTCGACGGTTCCGCCAAAGCTATGGAACACGCATTTGGGCAGCGTTCCGCCGTAGTTGTCGAACGTCCACAAAATTTCGTCAAGCCCTTCGCGGCAATGGATGATTACCGGCAAGCCGGTGCGTTCAGCCCAACGGAGTTGTTCGTCGAACACCTCGATTTGCTCGTTTCGGTAGGTC
>JAQXVL010000110.1 GCA_029224905.1 Bacteroidales bacterium | reverse complement strand
ACCCATAACCTGATGCTTCGTAGGCACCTGCTCTAATCCAATTGAGCTACCTCGCCAAACTGCGGAAGCAGAAGGATTCGAACCTTCGGAACCATGCGGTTCTGCACGTTAGCAGTGTGCCGGTTTAAGCCACTCACCCATACTTCCTTTTCGTTGACGATGCAAAGTTACAACCCACGAATGAAGCCTTTTTTCGTAGCAGAAAAAAATATTCAAAAAAAAAATCGATATATGTTTCGAATTCGCACCACGATAATCCGCCGGCGCTTTTTTGTTATGGGAAAAATACATAACTTTGAGGAAACAAAAAATATCACTATGAAAACGGCTTTTAATCTTATTATTTTTATGCTATGCATACTTGTCGCAAGTTGCACAACATCCAAAACTACCGTATCGAAATCGGTGGATTTATCAAAATATCACTATGCTACAATAACAGATGTAATGGATTATACCGGTTCGGCATCCCTAATGGACGCTGAAGTTAAGATATATGATGCGTTCGATAATACAAGATTGCAAATGATTGGTGACAAAGCCATAAATGAACTATCATACGAACAAAAGCGACAACTTCTTTTAGTTCGTTTCGCAGTTTCACAAAATGAAGAAGAATCAGTCGTTTCTGTAAATTTTGTTGACTATCTGTCCGGTCGCCC
This sequence comes from Bacteroidales bacterium, assembly GCA_029224905.1. GTDB lineage: Bacteria > Bacteroidota > Bacteroidia > Bacteroidales > Muribaculaceae > Limisoma. The sequence goes on along the minus strand of JAQXVL010000110.1, from coordinate 11,603 downwards.
GGTTGCATCTTGTCGAGGAGCGTTCAACCTTGGCTTGAATATGCAAGGAGATTTTGACGGAGCACTAAAACGCGTGGCATCACAAATAGAAAAGACGTTCCCGAAAGAATAGGTGCCTTTTCTTAATGCATCGCGAGTCCATAACTTTGTTGCAAAAACTTCAATGTTCCGGACTCGTTTATTTTTACTCATTTCCGTAATATTTACAACCCAATCCGAGAGTAGAATCAATGACCTGCGAAAGCGAACGGTCAAATTGTTTAATTGATTGAGTCGGGTTAGATGAAAGAGCTGCGGATGGTTGCTTATATGTTTTACTTTCTTTTTATTTTGTAATTAGATTGGACTGTTTCCTTTGAAAAGTACCACTTGCAAAAATCCCAATCCCAATAACATAATTTCCGTTCCTTGGGGAAATCTTCGTCGCCGCGGCGGAGCACTCTTTTTGCAATTCTGCGATTATAGCGATTGGCTAATGTTCTCCACGTTTTCCACGACTCTCGCGGACTTCCGCCATATTTCAAAATAGCATGTTTCCTTATTGACCGACTCATGTTGTTTCTGCTTTTATGTACTACTATATATGATGGCTCTTTTATCGATTATCTATCAATAAATGCGGATAAAAGTCAAAATCGACCCGACTCTCACGCCGAAAGTCGGGTCGGTGTTTTCCCTCGTCGCTGTTGTTATTTCCGGTGTTGTTTGCGTTGTTATTTTCGGCGTTTTATGACGAGCCAATTGGTCTGATACGGAGTTCGATAATTGAAAAGTCGGACGGGCGCGGAGTCGGTTGTGGTGCGATACCACCCGTAGTTCCAGCCGCTGCCCATGTCGAGATATAGTGCATCTTGTACGCCCATCGCAATCAACGATTTTATGAATTGCTCTAACGACAGCGCGGTTTTCGTCTGAATGACTGCAAAACTACCATCTTTCATCTTGCACGCGCTGCGGTAGATGTTCGCCGAACTACGCCTTATGGGTTTCCCTTGATAGACGTTTGCCCCGGCTTTTACGAGTAGCATTTGTTGAAACAGACTGCCTTGTGTCTTTTGTGCTCTGCCAATCCACTGATTGCAATTCTGCGACGACGAAATGGTGCACGACGTTTTGTCGGCATAGAGGAATCCTGTATTGGCTTTGCATTTGTATCCTTTTCGGAGCTTTCCTTCTACAACATAATCGCCTGCGACGTTGTCGGTCTTAAACTCCGGCAAGAGTTCGCCGGTGAATGCTGCTTCTACGCACAGTCCGATTGTCGGGTCGCTCTCTGACGGCATAACGGAATCTGCCACAGCGATATAGGCATTGGCAGGGTTCAACCGTATTTGGATAAAATCGGTCGATTCAACCGAAATTGTCAACACTGTTACGAGTGTATCAGCGGGCACACGGTGCGACGGTTCAGCCTGCGCCGCCGGTTGCCGTGACTCGGTCGGCGCACAACTGATAAGTGTAAGCAGCAGTGCTGTCGTCAGCAGGTGTTTCATATCCAAATAGTTATTCCATAATTTTTGCCGATGGGGTTTTAGTGCGGATACATGCTATAAAATCTTTCACGCCAAAGTAGGCGGCTAAAGTGCCATATAATAGAACCATTCCGGAAAGTGCACCGACTTCGACTGACGAATTACAAAGCATTACGATTGCTCCCGAAACGATGTAGTAGAAGCCGAACAGCGCAGCGACAACGGCAAATATGATTGAGACTACTTTGAAAGCGTTGTAATGTTTTGGTTTCTCGGGCAGAATTTGCAAATACGGGTTTTCGTTACGCGCCGCGCAATATGCCGCGCAATCTTGTTTGTAGACTTCCGTGGCTATCTCTTTGCATTGCTCAATCGTGGGATTTGATTTAAGTTTTGCGTTGGCTTTAAGAAGCGATATGCTGCGATAGACTGACCCGAACGCAAATAGTCCGAATACTACTAACGCAATCCAATCGCTTACACCTGTTTTCATCATCGAAAGCGCGATGACTACCATTGTGACGATGAAATAGATTGCCGCCACGATTTCTACGTTTGCTTCTTGGAAGATACGCTTGCGGAATGATGCCACGTTGCCGGTATAGACGTCTTCGAGTGCGGGTGCGGTCTGCAAGGCACGGTCGTACGTTATGGTGTCGGGCATCATGCGCTCGATTTTCCTCGACAGCACCCAAACGATTACCAAGGCAATTATAAAGGCATTGTTGCTAATAAACGAGCTATTGAATAGGTCGAGGAGTGGATAAATCACAATCCACAGGACAAAGTAGAAGCTTGGTTTCATAGTCTGTTATGCTTTTGTTTCGTTTGTTTTGTCCGCTGCTGCAGCGGCAGCAGTGGCGGCGATGTCGGAGTCTGTGGGGACGTCAATGTTCGCGGGGTCAACTGGTTAGTATCGAAGCCTATCGAACGACGGGATTGCTGCTCTTTTTTGCTGTTGTAACTCGAGTCGCTGACATTTGCGGACGACGGCATGACTAATATAGAATAATATGTCGAAGCTTTCACGGACATATTGGTCGTTTTCGGGGCAAGCGGGATGTAACATAACGTCTATACGACTATGCAATGTAATTGTTCCGTCGTCTTTCGACTTGGTCATTAACACGGTCGAACCGAATCTGAGGTTAGCTAAATTGACAGCCTCTGCAATATTTGGATAATCTGGGTCTTCGGGTGCAACGGACCCCCATGACGGATACCATATTCGTGCAAACCTTCCAAATATTTCAATTCGAAAATGCGCACCTTGATAGTCAACATCAATATATTCTTGAGTTTCAGTTTTGGGCTGACAGCCGATATCGGTTAAGACTTTGAGCATAATGCCGATTGTTTGGCTTGCCTTAGCCAGTTCCGAAGTTTCAAGGTCGTCATCATTTGCCTTATTTTCGGTCGATTTTTTGTCTTTAAAATGTTTGTTAATTAACCCGGCAACAACTAAAATGCCGAGAATAATAAGTAGTCCACTCCAATAAGAATTTGATTGGAACAATGCTTCCGGGATAGCTGCTACGAATTTCATAAATTATTGTATTAGTGGTTTCTGATTTTGTCTAAATTCTCAAATTATTTTCTTGTTGTCAAAGCAACAAAAATCATGCCAAGTTTTGCCGTTGGCAATAATTGCGACTGTTTGAAAGCCGCTACGGTGTGTATTATGTGTTGTTTCCATAATTATCGAGTTTTTCTATTGTTTGATACCCAACCGGTGAGAAAGGTAAATATCTATGGCAAAAATAATTCTCAGTTGCCGAAACGGCAAGTATTTTCACCTTCGTTGTACAAAACCGCCGTTTTAAGGTACGAATTTGCGAAAGAGGGCGCATCTGAATATGTCAGACGCCCCCTCTGTTGGTTTTAAATGCGCTATAGGCGCTGACTATCTTTTGACAAATCTGACGGTTTTGGTGCCGTTGATTTTGGCGAAGTAGATGCCGGGAGCAAGGTTTGCCACGCTTAGCGAAGCCTTATTTCCGTCGTAGGCGGGACTAAGGGCAACAACGGCGCCGGATGCGGAGTAGACCGCGATGTCGGTTATAGCGGTGTCGGCTTCTAAAGTAATCACGTCGACAGCCGGGTTGGGATAAACTTTCACATGGCTGCAAACGGCTATGCCGTTGATGCCCGACTGTGTTACGACGAATTCGGGACCTTCGGTTACGCCTCGCTTGGTCACGCCGGGAAGTGCGAATGCCTCAACGCAGTTTTCGTTGGCAACGAGAAGGTTTTCCGCCAAGTCGAACTCAATTTGTTCGGGCTTAGCACCACCGGTTGAGAAAGTATACTTCTGCTTGAGCGTCGGTGTGTTGCCGTTCCAAGAGATGTCGAACACTCTGATTTCGCCGTCGAATCCGGAAAGGACGAGGATACTGTTGTCGCGGTTGACCACAACGCCTGAGCGCGACGACGGAACGATGTCGGCATAGTTTGCTCCGTTGACAATAATATTACCATTGAGGTCGCAGTAGAGGAACGACGGAGCGCCGGAATTGTTATTGCCTGTGCTACGGCTTTGAGCAGCCCAGAAACCGTTATCGGTAACTGCGATGTCGACGTTGGTGTTAATCAACTTAGCCGAAGGCGCGGAGAAGGTTGCGTTGGGTGCGAAGTTGATTCTTGTTGCCATGCCGAGGTCATAGCGTGTAACGACGTTGCCGAGGTCTTCGTTGAACACGTAGAGTTTGGTATTTTCGTCCTTGCCTACCACGGTTGCACAAGTTGTGCTACCACCGATAGTCTTGCCGTTGTAGAGGAATCCGCCATCGCTTTGGCGCGTTCCGGCGAACATTTGCGACATCGACAGGTTTGCAGGATTGATGGTGTAGATACCCGAGTGCGAGTCGGTCCAGTCGCAAGCAAGCACTGTACCGTCGGGGAGCACGTCGAGACGGAACGGCGAAGCATAATATGAAGCATCGAAATCGGACGAGCCTACCGGACCGGCAACGACGTTGAGGTTTGCGTCCAAGCGATATACGCCTTTTGGACGTTCGCTGCTTGCAGTGCCGACGCCTACATAAATGCTACCTTGGTATGCACTTGTGCCGCTCTTGTCGACTGCCACGCCGGCAGAGCGTGCAAAGGCTGCCGAAGCATATTTGTTGACTACGGTAGTCTGCGGCGCGGTAACGTAGACGCGCCATTGCATCTGCGATTTGTTGAGTCGGTCGTTGTCGACGATGTAGGTGTGGCTGCCGGCCTTGAGTGCGCCTAAATCGAATTCGGCGGTGTTTCCTTGCGGGTCGTTAACCTCGATAAGCACATCGTCGGCATCGCCGGTCAGATTGAACGAAAGAGTGGTTTCGGGACCTTGCACATCGGCTTTCAAGCCGTAGGCATATTCGCCTTTGGCAACAACTTGTTCAGTTTGTTTTGTCGAGAACACCGTGACGTTACCATCGCAAACGAGATAGAGTTCGATATCGGCAGCGGTGATGTTGCCCGAGGCGTCTTTAGTGTAGACGGGGCGCCCGGCTGCGCTGACAAAAGTTGCCGCACGAGGCGAAACGGTAGTTCCGGTGGCGATTTCGGTTGCCGAACCGAGTCCGTTGGTGATGTCGAGGAGTTTGACGCCCGATGCTTGTCCGTTGGCGTAAATCGGCACTACCATAAGGCTGTGACCGGCATACTTGAAGCAAGAAGCGCCGTTGGTTGCCGCTGCCATATGATTTGTAGAAAGAGTAGATACCAACGGGCAGTCAACGTTTTACGCTGCCGTTTGCCATTCTTTAGGAGTTGTCGACGAACCATCGACGATATATTTGTCGTCGGCGAGCGGCGATACGATGAGCGAATAGTCGTCGCCGAGTTTGCCTACTGTCCAGTTGGAGTCGGTCGAAATCGTTTTGTTCATAAACTTCGTTGCACCAGAAAAATTACCTGCAAGAATCGACATTTCGGAGAAGCGCATCGACTGCGAAGTACCAATGGTTTGGAAAGTGGTCATCAAAGCACCGTTCTTACTGTTGCCGTTATAAGCAATCGTGCGACTGCCATAGGCTTGCAAGTAGTTGCCGGAATGTTGAGAAGTAAACCAAATCGACGGGCTTCCTGTGGGGATACCGTTGCTGCCTTTCGCCCACTTATAGACGTTCATCGTGCCGCGCACCTCGCCCGAAGCAACACTTCCGGCATCGTATTGGTTTTTGCCATAAGAGCAAGCCACGAGCACGTTGTCGGCGGTAAAGGTGATGTCGCTGATCTTGAGCGAGCGGTTTTCGCCAACCGATGTTCCGGAAGTGCTGATTTGCCCGGAAGTGCCGTTTGCGGTGTTGAGCGTATAGATATAAGGCTCGTTCGACGAATCAAGAGCAAGCACATAAGCCACGCCGTTGCGCACAATCTGTCGGCGTATGGTTTTGCCGGAGAGCGACGACGAGAGTCCGTTAAATTCGCCGATATTATTCATCGCATACGAACTTTGCAGGCTGAAACTGCTGTTTCCGGCGATTTCGTCGGGATAATTGACATACGACTCTTCGGCGACATACGACTCCGACTCGAGAAATGCCGTGGGATAGACTGTTTCGTTAGCCGTAACGGTAAACGATGAGGTATATTCCGCAGCAGCGGCTTTATATCCGTCGGCGGTATAGCGTAGCGAGTAAGTACCCGGCTCGAGTCCGGTGAAGATGAACGCGCCGTTGTATTCGTTGTCGGTAGTGTAAGTTGCCACCTTCGCATCGCCTTTGTAGAGGTCGACCACCACGCCGTTGAGCGGCTTATAGATGTCGTTTGTGTTAGCGATAGGCGTATATAGAGAGTTGACAAATGTCTCGTGCTTGTCACGGACGATACCGTAGACCACGCCGGTTGTCTCTTTCTTCCACCCCATATAGTCGATGATGCCACGAGCGTACAAGCGACCTTCGTAGCGGTCGACGTCGAAGTTCATTGCGCGTTGACGCGCCGGCTGATAGGTGTGGAAATAGCCTTCAACGAGGAATCCGGGCACGCCGTGAAGCAAAACGCCGAGATAGCCGGTATACGATTTACCATTGTTCGTGGTTGTCCAACTGCTGCCATAAAAGTTTATGTCGCCGCGAATGAAGGTGCTCGCCGATGTCCAATTCATGTGCTTGTTGGCATAGCAGTACGGCCAAAGATGCTGACACATAGCCTTGCTGCCCGACGCATAATCGCTTGCATCCGTACCACGATAGAGGTAAAGCGGATAGTTGACTACGTCACCTTCGACGGTAGCGTTAGAGTGCACGGAAACGAAGATGTCGAAATTGTTAGCCTCAACTTCTTCGCGGATTTCCGAAAGCGGTCGGTTGTAGGCGTTGTTATTATCGTCAGCGGAACCGGTATATGGATACGGACCGACCTTGACGTGCGACATCACGATGTGTTGGCTCAAGTCGAGCGCAGCGCCGACGCGTGCCGGATTGGAGTTGGTTTGGTTCCGCGTGCGGTCGAACGGCACGCCGGCATCAACCAAACAGTCGAGCATTGAGAGTAGTTTAGGTATATTGGTGTTCGACTCAAAGAATCCCGTCGTGTCGGGGTTAGCGCTATTGTAAGCGGCGCGACCGAGAGTGTTGAGCGGGCGGTTGTCAGGACCCCAGCTACCGTGACCGGGGTTAAGATATATGCGCACTTGATCGGCAGTTTTTCCTGCCATTGCTGAGCCGACAGTCATGGCTACAAGCAATATTGCCATATACAACTTTTTCATAATGTCTGTAGATTTATGTTAGGTTTTTTCGAAGTTTTGTAATATTCTTCAAATTTAAAAAATGTTTCGTTTGTCGGGAATAATCCAGCCTTAAAATTAACTAATTGTAACAACATTTTACTTATAACAACAGATTTCATTATCCGCCAAAGCCGCATCCGCCCCAACGCGCTCGCCGCGTGCCGCTGATTCGAAATTTCGTAATATCAAAAAGCCGAGTGCATCGCTGTGACGCACTCGGCTTAAAAGTATCTCTACGAGAGATGATGTTTATTTCTTGATGAAGCGAACAACTTGGTTGCCGTTAATCTTCACGAAATAGATACCCGAAGCGAGTCCGGATACGTTCAAGGTAGCCGCATTGCCTTCAATCGAAGCGTTAGCGCTTACAGCGGCACCGGATGCTGCGAAGACAGCAACGTCGGTGATTGCCGCGTTCGACTTAACGTTCAATACGTCAACTGCAGGATTCGGGAATACGACAACTTTCTTACCGTCGACAGCCGAAACGACACCACCGTTACCGATAGCGAACGAAGGACCTTCGGTTACGCCTTGCTTGGTAACGCCCGGAAGTGCATAAGCCTCGAGGCAACCATTGTTGGCGATGAGAAGGTTTTCAGCCAAGTCGAACTCGATTTGTTCAGGCATAGTGCCACCGCTGGTGAAGGTATACTTCGGCGTGAGCGTCGGAGTGTTGCCGTCCCAAGTGATGTCATATACCTGAATGTCGCCTGTATAGCCAGAGAGCACGAGAATGTTGTTGTCGCGGTTGACAACGACGCCTGAGCGCGACGACGGAACGATTTCGGAGAGTGTACCGCCGTTGAGAATCAGATTGCCTTCAAGGTCGCTGTATACGAACGACGGAGCGCCGGTGTTGTTATTGCCTGCGCCACGGCTTTGTGCAGCCCAGATACCGGTTTCGGTAACTGCGAGGTCGACGTTGGTGTTCAACAATTTAGCCGAAGCCTCTGCGAATGTTGCATTCGGAGCGAAATCAATCTTATTCGCCGTGCCGATGTCGTAACGCGAAATCACGTTGCCGAGGTCTTCGTTGAACACGTAGAGTTGAGTGTCGGCACCCTTACCTACTACGGTTGCACAAGTTGTGCTACCGCCGATAGTTGCACCATTGTAGATGAATGCGCCGTCGGTGCTTTGACGTTCGCCGGCAAAGAGTTGCGATACCGACAAATCGTTAGGATTGATGGCGTGAATACCCGAGTGAGCGTCACTCCAGTCGCAAGCGAGGACTGTACCGTCGGGGAGCACGTCGAGACGGAACGGCGATGCCGTATGCGATGCAACGAATTCGTCGGCACCGATAGTCTCGGTTGTGATGTTGAAGTCTTTGTCCAAACGGTATACACCGCATGCGTGATTTGCATCGCCTGTAACCACACCTACGTAGATGCTACCTTGGTATGCACTTGAGCCGCTCTTATCGACAGCAACGCCGCGAGTGCGTGCAAACGGAACGGAAGCAATCTTGCTGACGCCCGGGATGGTTTGTGCATCGACAACAACCTTCCAATTGAATGTACCCGTGCCGAGTTCTGCATTTTCGACATCCGTAGAGTTAGCACCTTCTTCGAGTGCGCCGAGGTTGATAACTTTCTCAACGTTGTCAGAGTCGGTAATCACAACCTTCACGTCGGTTGCTTTGCCGGAGAGGTTGAACGACAGAGTTGTAGTAGGGCCGTTGTCTTGAGTTTGAAGACCGTAAGCATATTCGCCTTTGAAAACGGGTTGCTCGGTACCGGCGGTAGTGAATGTCGTAACACGACCGTCGCAGACGAGATAGAGTTCGATGTTGGCAGCGGTGATAGCGTCTTCGTTATTCTTGGTGTATACGGCACGACCTGCAGCCGAAACCACAGCAGCGTCAATCGGGTCGATAGTGCTGTTGGTAGTGATAACCTTAGCGGCGTTGAGACCGTCGGTGATGTCGAAGAGTTTGACACCCGAAGCCTTACCATCGGCAACAATCGGAGCAACCATAAGGCTGCGACCTGCATACTTGAAGCAAGAAGCGCCGTTAGCGGCAGCGTTCAGAAGTTCGTCGGAAATGCGACCAACGAGCGGAGCATCGACACCCTGACCGGCGATGTGCCATTCTGTCGGGTTGGTGTTCGAACCGTCGATGATGTATTGCTCTTTGTCGCGCGGCGAAACGATAAGTGCATAGTCGGCGCCGAGTTTCGGAGCAGTCCAGTTGGAATTAGCCGAGATGTCTTTGTTCATATATGTTACGCTTGCCAATGCGCCGTCGGCGATAGCAAACTCGCTAAAGCGCAACGACCGAGCGGCGCCTGTGGTTTCGAAGGTCATCATCAACGAACCGTCTTTGCTGTCACCGCTGTAAGCGATAGTGTTGCCTGCATAAGCGCGGTTGAAGTTGCCGGAGTGTAGATCTGCGAACCAAAGAGCCGGAGTGCCTGTCGGAACGCCTTCGGCAGAGTTTTCCCACTTGTAGACGTTAACCAAACCGCGTACGTCACCGTCACCACTGGCAACGCCGTCCGAGTATTGGTTTTTGCCATACGAGCAGCCAACGAGGACGTTGTCGGCGGTAAATGTGATGTCGGAAAGTTTCAACGAGCGGTTTTCGCCGAGCGTAGTGCCTTCGGTGCTGATAGTGCCGGCTGTGCCTGTTGCAATGTCGAGCGTGTAGATGTAAGGCTCTTTTGCCTCGTCGAGAGCGAGCACATAGAGCACACCGTTGCGGACGATTTGACGGCGGATTGTCTTGCCTGCCAATTGTTCGCTCAATGCGTTTGCCGGCTCGGAAGCGGTAAGGTTATATTCAGAAGCGAGTCCGAAGAGCGGATTGCCTTCGATTTCGTCAGGATAGTTGACGTAAACGATTTCGTCAGGAACGTAAGTTTCCGATTCGAGGAAAGCAGCCGGATAAACGGTTTCGTTGGCTTTCACTTCGAACGTAGCGGTATATTCTTCGGTTGCGGGTTTGTAGCCCTCGGCAGAGTATTGCAGCGAGTAAGTACCCGGTTCGAGACCTGAAAATACGAAAGCGCCGTTGTAGTCGTTGTCGGTGGTATAAGAAGCCACCTTCGCGCCGTCTTTGTAGAGGTCGACAACAGCACCGTTAAGAGGCTTGTAGACGTCGTTTGTACGCGCAATCGGCGAATAAAGAGCGTCGCTAAACTTCTCGTGCAAATCGCGAACGATACCGTAGATTTCGCCGGTTGTTTGCGCTTTCCAGCCCATATAGTCGACAAGACCGCGAGCATACAAGCGACCTTCGTGGCGGTCAACGTCGAAGTTCAGCGCGCGTTGACGTGCCGGCTGATAAGTGTGGAAATAGCCTTCAACGAGGAATCCGGGCACGCCGTGTTTCAACACGCCGAGGTAGCCGGTATAGGTTGTTCCGTTGTTGACGAAATCCGAACTTGAGCCGTAGAACGAGATGTCGCCGCGGATGTTGGAGCTCGTCGCATAGTGAGTCCAGTTCATATGAGCGTTGCTGTAGGAATACGGCCAAATATGAGCGGCAATCTCCTTGCTACCGGCTGCCGATGCCTCAGCGTCGGTACCGCGATAGAGATACAACGGATAGTTGGTCGTAGCACCTTCGCTCGCAGCGTTGGAGTGCACGGAGATGAAGATGTCGAAATTGTTAGCCTCAACTTCTTCGCAGATTTCCGACAGCGGTCGGTTGTAAGCATTGGCTTCATCGTCGGCTTTTCCGGTATAAGGATAAGGACCACACTTGACGTGCGACATCACGATGTGCTGACTAAGGTCGAGCGCAGCACCTACGCGCGCCGGATTGTCGTTAGTTTGGTTCAACGTGCGGTCGAACGGCACTCCGGCATCGACCAAGCCGTCGAGCAAAGAGAGCACCTTGCGAAGGTTGGTGTTCGACTCGTAGAAACCTGTTGTATCGGGGTCGGCACTTGTGTAAGCGGGCCGACCAATAGTGTTACACGGACGGTTGTTAGGACCCCAACTACCGTGTCCGGGGTTTAGGTATATGCGCACCTCATCGGCAGTTTTGCCTGCCATTGCCGACGCTGCTACCATAGCAACGAGTGCGACGGCTGTAAACAGACGCTTCATAACCTACTTCACATTTACATTAATAATATATGCTTCGCCTGCCGGAGTAGAGAAAGCAATTTTGCTACCATCGGCATTAACTGAAGGATACATAGCAAGAACGTCGTCGGCTGTGAGCAATTGGCTCTCGCTGCCGTCGAACGATGCAGCATAGATTTTCGACGAAGTTACGTTCTCGTTTCCGTCGTAGTAGTCTTTCATACCGACAACGGTGTTGTTGTCATACCAGCGAGCTGCGCGGTATTTTCCGATAAACTTCACGTCGCTGCCGTCGATTTTGCATGTGTAAGCACCAACTGTTGCCAAATAGTAGAGCACGCGTGTGCCGTCGGGAGATACCGAAG
>JAQXVL010000109.1 GCA_029224905.1 Bacteroidales bacterium | reverse complement strand
AATACGAGATTTTGAAAATTAGATAAATCGCTGAAATACAACATCAAAAAATTACCCGATTCGTGACCGAATCGGGTAAGGGGAGCTATGTCCTTTTTCGAATGTTAAATGAAAGAGCCGTGTGTGAGAGGTAAGAGGCTTGTGATTTCGGTGGGGATTTTGTATCTTCGCAAAGAAAAAATGACTGTCCTATGAGTGGAATGAGCAAGATGCTCGCGTTTTTGGATGAATTGCGAGTGAATAACGACCGGGTGTGGTTCGCCGAGCGGAAGGAGTATTACAATGCGGTGCGCGCGGAATGTGTCGCCGAAATTGAGCAAATTCTGCAGCGTGCGGAGGTGTTCGACCCGGAACTTCGCGGCGTGGCTGCTACTGACTGCATCTACCGCATCTATCGTGATATCCGCTTTTCCGCCGACAAGCGTCCGCTGAAGGAGCATTTCGGCATCGTGATGGGGCGCGGCGGACGGCGCAACCCTAATGCGCTCTACTATCTGCACATCCAGCCGGGCTGCTCGGGGCTCTACGCGGGTGTGCATATGCCCGAGCCGGCTAATCTGAAGAAACTGCGCATCGACATCGATGCCTGTATTGAAGAATTCAACGAAATTATGTCGGCTCCCGAGTTTAGTGCGGTTTTTCCGGGGCTTGTCGGCGAGAGCCTCAAGTCGATACCCAAGGGGTTCGCAAAAGATTTGCCGCATGCCGACGTGCTGAAGATGAAGGAATTTCTCGTTATGGCGCCGCTCGACGATGACTTCTTTGCCACCGACGGTTGGCTCGAAACGGTGGTCGACTATATGAAATTGGCAAAACCGTTTAAGGATTTTCTTAATTATTCTCTTGAATAACGCGAAAAAAAGTGTATGCACAACGGCGGTATTGCTGTGCAAAATTGCCCGAAAACGTGCACAAATCGACACCTAATGAGCAAAAAATAAATACACATTTTGCGACCTAATGTGCCAAAAATTAAATAGTTATAAAAGCGTAAAAAATGGCGTGCGAAGATGGAAAATATTTACTATTTTTGCAATTGCGAAACTAATAAAAACTGAAGAATTATGGCAAAATTTCAAGGCGCGGTTATCGTTGACGAAGAGCGTTGCAAGGGATGCAACTTATGTGTTGCGGCATGCCCGACCGATACGCTCGACCTTCGGCACAAGGAGGTGAACAACCGCGGCTATCATTTCGCATACATGGTTCGACCCGAGGCATGTATTGGTTGTGCAAGTTGTGCGCAGGTTTGCCCGGATGCCTGTATAGAGGTATATAAGGCACGCGTACAGTAATGTTTAATCTCGTTAAATCCTAATTTATGGAAGAAGAAGTAAGATTGATGAAGGGTAACGAGGCGTTGGCGCATGCGGCAATTCGCTATGGCGCCGACGGATATTTCGGTTATCCGATTACACCGCAGTCGGAGGTGCTCGAGACGTTGATGGCTGAGCAACCGTGGGAAACCACCGGAATGGTTGTTCTTCAAGCCGAAAGCGAGATAGCATCTATCAACATGGTCTACGCAGGCGCGGCTGCCGGCAAGGTGGTGTTTACGTCATCGTCGAGTCCGGGCGTAAGCCTGATGCAAGAGGGACTTTCGTATATAGCGGCGAGCGAGTTGCCCGCGCTGATTATCAACGTGATGCGCGGCGGTCCCGGTTTGGGTACCATTCAACCGTCGCAAGCCGACTATTTTCAGGCTACCAAGGGTGGGGGACACGGCGACTATCACCTTATCACGTTGGCGCCGTCGTCGGTGCAAGAGATGTGCGACTTTGTCGGTCTCGGCTGGGACTTGGCATTCAAGTATCGCACGCCGGCGATTATCCTTGCCGACGGTATTGTCGGTCAGATGATGGAAAAAGTTGTGCTGCCACCGCAGCGTCGACGCCTCACCGACGAAGAAGTGCGCGAGCGTTGCCCGTGGGCTGTCACCGGAAAAGTCGGCGGCAGAAAGCGTAACGTCTGCACGTCGCTCGAACTCGAGCCGCAGAAGATGGAGGTGAACAACAACCGTTTCCAAGCGACGTATAAGCGCATCGAAGAAAACGAAGTGCGTTTCGAAGAAATTGGCACCGACGATTGCGACTTCCTGATTGTAGCCTTCGGCTCGTTGGCACGCATCAGCCAAAAAGCCGTCGAAATTGCACGCAAGCAAGGTATCAAAATCGGCATCCTGCGCCCAATCACGCTCTGGCCGTTCCCCAAAAAGGAGGTAGCACGATTGGCGGCGCAAGTAAAAGGCATTTTGGTTGTCGAAATCAATGCCGGACAGATGATTGAAGACGTCCGATTGGCAGCAACCGACAACGTCAAGATTGAGCATTTCGGCCGTCTTGGTGGTATCGTGCCCACCCCCGACGAAATCCTTGATGCCTTCAAAGAGAAAATCCTCGGTTAAATAGTCTAACAACGAAAATTGTTCCAATATGGAAATCAATGATATTATAAAACCGGAAAACAAGGTATACTCGCGACCGAAGTTGCTGACCGACAACCACATGCACTACTGTCCCGGCTGTAGTCATGGCGTGGTCCATAAGCTCATCGCCGAACTCATCGAAGAGATGGGACTCGAAGAAAAGACCATCGGCGTAGCCCCGGTAGGATGCGCAGTGTTTGCCTACAATTATATCGATATAGACTGGATAGAAGCCGCCCACGGGCGCGCTCCCGCAATCGCTACGGCAGTCAGCCGACTCTATCCCGACAATATGGTGTTCACCTATCAGGGCGACGGCGACTTGGCAGCTATCGGCACTTGCGAAACAATCCACGCTGCCAATCGCGGCGAAAACATCGCAATAATATTTATCAACAACGCAATCTACGGAATGACAGGCGGTCAGATGGCGCCGACAACCCTGCTCGGCATGAAAACATCGACCACGCCCTACGGCCGTCGCGTTGACCTTAACGGCTACCCATTGGCAATAACAAACCTGTTGGCGCAACTCGACGGAACCTGTTACGTCACTCGCCAGAGCGTGCACACACCGGCAGCCGTGCGTAAGGCAAAAGCAGCCATCAAGCACGCTTTCCAAAACAGCCTCGACAAGAAAGGCACGTCGGTGGTCGAAATCGTTTCGACTTGCAATTCCGGCTGGAAACTTTCGCCGGTCGAATCAAATAAGTGGATGGCCGAGCATATGTTTGAAAAATATCCGTTAGGCGATTTAAAGAACGAGTAATTATGAAGAAAGAGATTATAATAGCAGGATTCGGCGGACAGGGCGTACTTTCGATGGGTAAGATACTTGCTTACTCCGGTCTGATGGAAGACAAAGAAGTGACGTGGATGCCGGCGTACGGACCCGAGCAGCGTGGCGGCACGGCGAATGTTACCGTGATTCTCAGCGACGAGAAAATCAGTTCGCCGATTTTGAACACCTACGACGTTGCTGTTGTGCTCAACCAGCAGAGTCTCGACAAATTCGAGAGCAAGGTAAAGCCCGGCGGGGTGCTTATTTACGACAACTACGGCATTCATCGCACACCCGAGCGTACCGACATCACCGTAATTAATGTCAACGCAATGGAAGCAACTTTCGAACTCAAAAACAGCAAGGCATACAATATGGTCGTGCTTGGAGCATTGTTGAAAGTTTGTCCCGTAGTGACAATGCAGAGCGTGCTTGCCGGACTGAAGAAGTCGTTGCCCGAGCGCCATCATAACTTGATACCGCTCAACGAGCAAGCCATCGTAAAAGGCATGTCGCTCGTCGAAGAATAAGATATAATATACTACTCGCACATTATGTGACCGGAACCGACCCGCCCGAGGCAGGCGTCGGCTCCTATGAAAAGAGTATAAACTCCGAGGGTATATCACGATGATATGCCCTCTTTTTTTGCTATCTCATCAGAATAATTCGAGGATATACCTCGTAGCAGCAATATTCACCAAACGGTACGACCAGGACATTCTCATCGTGTCGAAGATACGATGAGAATGAAAAGCCCCGGAGGGGTGCCAATTGTGGGTAACGCCGGGTTCAGTGCCGGAGGTACTTAACCCGGTGAAAAAGAGTACTATAATGTGGGCGAACCTCGGAGGTTCGGTTGTGATAGAGAATGTGGGAATCCACGGTATATATATCGGCATCCCTCTATGCTATCACAACCGAGCATCTCCGAAGCTCG
>JAQXVL010000108.1 GCA_029224905.1 Bacteroidales bacterium | reverse complement strand
ATCTTAGGTAAGAGGTAATGGGTAAGAGGTAAGAGTTTCTTCCGCGCCTCCCCCCTCGACCCTCAAACCATACCAAAAAAACAGAGCATCTGCAAAGCGCAGGTGCTCTGTTTTTTTGTATGGCGGCAATGAGCCGGATGGATTTGAGTATGTTGTGATCTATCTTTGCACTATTTGATAGGTTCGTGACCAAGCGTTCTGCGCAGAAAGTTGCGACTATTATTTGTCCTCGTTATTTTGTGAAGAGTTAAGGGCAATGCCGGTCTTTGCGTTTAGGGGGCTGATTACTGACCTGCCTGTCTTTTCTTCAAGCTCGATGCGAGCATTGCGTGCAATCTCGCCACCCGCTTGTGCTACATCCTTATGATCTTGGAATGTATCGGGATTCCTAGTCTCTGAAATTTCCTTGGTAGATAGTTCTGCAAGCATATTGAGTACCAATTCTTTGTTGGTCATATTGTCTCGTAGGTTCTCTTTTTTTTAGCCCTTGAAATGCTTGTATTCTTTGGCAGTCATATCGCGCCAGGTCTGATAGATGATGTCCGTCAGTGTGGCAAATTGAACTCCTTCTTGTAGTCCGTGTCGTTTCCATTCATCGGTAAGATCTTTACGAATCTCTATTGATTTGAGTCGCTGGTTAATCCAATTGTCGGAATATCCTAATCGTTTATAGTCTCGCAATGCCTGACGTATAGATAATTCCGGGTCTTGCATTTGATCCATTCGCTCCCTGGCGACTTGTGCCATCCATTGTTTAAAAGGTTCTGCTTTCGGTGATGGAATAGACTGTATAAGACGAAATAGTTGCTCAAAATCAGCGACATCAGTCAAACGCCTCTTGCCATCGGCGGCAACCATTTTCAAACTGTGACAATTTGTCACGGTTTCATTTCCTTCTGCTTTTAGTCGTTGCTTTAGCTTGCGCCAGTAAGCTGCCGCATCGATACTATCTGTCAAAACTGCGATTACGTCGACTATAGAGAAATACCATTTTTCTTCGTTGTCGTCCCAAATAGTACGGACTTCCTTTTCTTCA
Organism: Bacteroidales bacterium; assembly: GCA_029224905.1. Lineage (GTDB taxonomy): Bacteria > Bacteroidota > Bacteroidia > Bacteroidales > Muribaculaceae > Limisoma. The sequence goes on along the minus strand of JAQXVL010000108.1, from coordinate 5,905 downwards.
TAAAACTTTATGGCATTGTGCTGAGTCGTAATAAATATTCTTTAGTCTTATGATTACAAATGTACAAATTTTTAGTTAGAAATAAATTCTATACCCAAATAACAATAAATCCCTGAACAAACTCATCACTTCTCCACTATTTGCCAAGTTCTATCACTTCGAGGTCTTTGATGGCGCCGGCGTCGAGGGTGAGTTTGACGAGCGTTCTGACGGCTTGCCAACCGTATACGCCGGCTGCTCCGGGGTTGACGTGCAGTGTGTCGAGGCTGCGGTCGTACATCACTTTGAGAATGTGGCTGTGTCCGGCGACGAAAATGTCGGGGCGGTTGTTTTCGATTCTGAATCGAATGCCGGGTGCATATTTCCCGGGATAGCCGCCGATGTGTGTCATCATTACTTTGACGCCTTCCGTGGTCCACGTCTTGAGTGTGCCGCAGGTGCGGCGTGTCGTGGAGTCGTCGATATTGCCTGCTACGGCTATTAGCGGAGCGATTTCGCTGAGTCGGTCGATTATTTCGTTAGAGCCGATGTCGCCGGCATGCCATATCTCGTCGCAGTCGGCGAAATGCTTGGCGTAGCGTTCGTCCCAGTAGCCGTGGGTGTCGGAGAGTATTCCTATTCGTTTCATGCTGCAAAGATAGTCAAAATATTCTATGGCTGACAAAAAAACGAGCGCCGACTCGTTTGTGAGGTCGGCGCTCGAGGCTCGTATAAACTGTTTTATTTGTCAAGACCTTTGTCGCGGAGGAGGGCTGCTGCGTCGGGACGGTGTCCGGCGAAGCCTTCGTAGAGTTTCATCGGGTCTTCGTCGTTACCCGATTCGAGGACGTGTTTGAGGCGTGCTGCTGTTGCGGGGTCGAACACGTTGCCGGTCTTTTGGAACACTTCGAAACCGTCGCAGTCGAGCACTTGTGCCCAAATGTAGGTGTAGTAGCCTGCTGCATAGCCGTCGCTGCTGAAGATGTGGTTGAAGTAGGTCGAGCGGTAGCGGAACGGGATTTGTTCGGGCATGCCAAGGCTTTCAGCCACGGAGCGCTCGAATTCGGCAGCGTTAATGCCTTCGAGGTCGGTGAGTTGATGCCATTTCAGGTCGAGTAGGGCAGCGCCTACGAGTTCGGTGTTGGCGAATCCTTGGTTGAATTTGCTCGAGTCAATGAGTTTCTTGATGAGCGCATCGGGGATTACTTCGCCTGTGCGATAGTGGCGTGCATATTCTTTGAGCAGTTCGGGCTCAAACATCCAGTGCTCGTGGAGTTGCGAGGGGAATTCGACGAAGTCGCGGTCGACGTTCGTTCCCGAGTTGCCTTTATATTGCGAGCGAGTGAGCATGCCGTGCAAGCCGTGTCCGAATTCGTGGAACATGGTTTCTACTTCGTCGATTGTCAGCAGCGAGGGTGAGTCGGCGGTAGGCTTGGTAAAGTTGCCTACGTTGTAGACAATCGGGCGAATGTCTTTTGTTCCGTTTGCCTCTTGGAATACAAACATCCAAGCGCCTTGACGTTTGCCGCGGCGTGCGTAGTAGTCGGTCATAAATGTCGCAAGGTGCTTCGATTCGGAGTCGAGCACTTCGTATACTTTTACGTCGGGATGGTAGACGGGGACGTTGTCGACTTCTTTGAAGGTTATTCCGTAGAGACGTTCAGCCATTTTGAAGATGCCTTGGCGAACGCTTTCGATGGGGAAGTAGGCGCGCACCTCGTTTTCGTCGAAGTTGAAGCGTTCTTGCTTAACTTTGTCGGCATAGTAATAGTAGTCCCATCCGGCAATCTTGAAGTTGCCGCCGTGACGGTCTACGTAGGCTTGCATATCGGCAATTTCTTCGTACGACTTTGCCACTGCGGGTTTCCACACCTTCATGAGCAGTTCTTCGGCAGCGGCGGGAGTTTTTGCCATTACGTTGTCGGTGGCATATTCGGCGTAGTTGTTAAATCCGAAGAGTCGTGCCTTTTTGGTGCGGAGGGTGAGGATTTGGTTAATGAGTGCTTTGTTGTCGTTTTCTTCGCCGGTGTTAGCCAAGTTGATGTATGCGGTGAAGAGTTTTTCGCGGAGTTCTCGGTTGTCGCAGTAGGTCAGGAAGGGCAGACGGCTGGGCGCTTGGAGCGTGAATACCCATTTGCCGGGCATTCCGGCTGCTGCGGCTTCTTCGGCAGCCACGTCGATGCTCGATTGAGGCAGTCCGGCGAGGTCGGCTTTGTTGTCGACGACGAGTTTCCAGTTGTTGATGCCTTTAACGATGTTGTCGCCGTACTTTTGGTTGAGTTTCGACAGTTCTTCGTTGATTTTTTTGAGTTCGGCTTTCTTTTCGTCGCTCAGCAGGGCTCCGTTGCGCACGAAGTCTTTGTAGTATTTCTCGAGCAAGCGCTTTTGCGGCGTTGTGAGGTTGAGCGATTCACGATTGTCGTAGACGGTTTTGATGCGGGCAAAGAGTTTGTCGTTCATCATAATTTCGTCGCTGTGACTCGAAAGCATGGGGAATACCTCGGAGCCGATTTCTTGCAGATGAGGCGTCGACAACGCTTCGTAGATGCTGTTGAATGCGAGGCTGACGTTTTCGAGGAGTTGTCCGGCATTGTCGAACGCTACGATGGTGTTTTCGAATGTCGCTTTCTCGGGATTGTCGATAATTGCCTGAATTTCTGCATTGTGTTGCTCCATGCCGGCTTTGAGCGCGGGCATGTAGTCGTCTTCGGTGATTCGCTCGAATGGCGGAATGTTGAAACGAGTGTTGTAGTCACTCAAGAATGGATTTGTTGCATTCATATTTGCTGCAATTGCCAGCAGACCTGCCGTTAGCAGGGAAGTGGCGGTTAGTTTTGTTTTTTTCATACTTTATATGTTTATTTGTTGTGATTACTGAATACTGCGGTGACGCTGTGGTGGTCGGAGGCTTTCGACGCGCCGACGCGGCACGCTGTGGCTTTGACCTGCCGGTCGTCGTAGAATATGTTGTCGATTCTGAAGTAGAAGCGATTGCGGTTGTATGTGTGAGCGTAGCCGAGACCGGCATCGGTGTAGGCGTCGCTGTAGTTTCCTTTAGCCGTAAGGTAGGAGTAGGTGTAGGGCGGGTCGTTGAAGTCGCCGCAGATGAATAGCGGCGTGTGGGGCGATGCAGTGCGCAGGCTGTCGGCAATGCTTTTGATTAGGCGTGCCTGCTCGGCGCGTTGTCGGTCGGCTTTGAGCAACTTGTTGAGCAGGTGCGAGCGTACGCCTTTGAGTGTCTGCTTATTCGTTCCGGTTTGCGTAAGGTCCATATATAGCTGCTTGTCGTCGTTGGTAAGCCCTATCGACTCCATATGGGTGTTGATGATGTAGATGTCGCCGCCCAAGCCGGATGTCTTGTATGCCTCGACGTAGAAGTAGTCGCCGATGCTTTTTTCGGTGATAATGCCGGTGGGACGCTTCGAAAAGCAGCCCACGGTGTAGCGGTGGTTGCTGAAGTGCACGTACGGATAGCGTGCGCACAGGCGTGCAATGCGGTCAGGGTCGGCGTGCCGATTGCGAAGTGCGTCGATGGTTGTGCCTTCTTGGATGCACACAAAGTCGGCATTTTTCTCGAGTATCTCGTCGATGATTGCGCTCTTGGTCTCTTCGTCGCCGGCAAAGCCTAACGTGTTGTAGGTCGTCAGCGTGTAGCTGCCTTTTTCGCTTTGTGCCTGCTCGAAGTCGTTGAAGTGGACGGGCACGAAGGTGCATATCTGCGGTATGGTTGCAAGCCACGAGCAGATGGTGATGAGCATCAGCCGGCGGTGACGGACAACCCAAAAAAGCAACGTGGGAACGGTGGCAATCAAAAAGAGCGGATACGCCATCGGCATCAGGGCGAGATAGCTCGCCGAATTGGGGTCGACATAGCCGATATACGACGCTGTAAGGTAGAGCGCCACCATAAAAATGTTGATGGCGAGCAGAATCTTCCAAATCAAGCCGAACTCCGGCTTGTCGCTCTTTTTGCGCTTTCCTTTCTTATCGTTTCTCATTTCAACTTCTTGCTAAGTTCTATCAAACGCATTTTGTCGCGGTCGCTGAGTGACGCAAATCCCGACTTCTTGACGCGTATCAGCAGTTCGTCGAGCTGACGTTCCGCCTCGGCGCGGTCGCCGGTCGGACGTGCGCTCGGGCGCTTAATTGTCGGTGCGTGTCGCCGGCGTTTGCCGACCAATGCGCAAGCCACACCGCTGACGATGCCTCCGACGTGCGCCGCCAGGCTGCCAATGTTGGTCGGATTGGTTGTCAGCAGCATCAGTCCGACGATTATCAGCGCTATCCACTTGATTTTGACCGTCCCGATAAGCAAAAGGTTTAATCGGTAGTCGGGTATACGCACTGCCGTTGCGGCAATGATGCCAAACACCGATGCCGACGCGCCGACAAGTCCGGCGGTAGCTATCGGCGCAAATGTGCTTGCAGCCAGGTAAGTCGCAGCACCGCCGATGCCGCATATCGCATACAGCCACACAAATCGGCGCTCTGTCGTAAAGTCGCGAAGTATTATGCCGAACCAGTACAGCCAAAGCATATTAAACAGCAGATGCACTACGTTGTAGTGGGTCAGCATATACGTCAGCAACGTCCACGGACGATGGCACAGTCCGACAAGCGTGGGCGGCAGTTCGAGCCAATAGAGCAAGTCGAACCGTATGTCGAAGATGCTCGTCAGCAATGCGTTGATGCCAATCATCAGACATACACCCACGTTGACAACAATCAGCCATGTTACCACCGATAGCCGTGTAAGCTTGCCTTTTATTCTAATATTAGTTGCCACGAATAATGCCTTTCTTGCGCCAAATCAATATTATCAACAAGCCGACAATCATACCTCCCAAATGTGCAAAATGGGCAATGTTGCTCATCACGCCGCTTACACCGAACACCAACTCAAGCACTCCGTAACCGATAACGGCGTACTTCGCTTTGATGTCAAAAATGAAGAAAATGCTGAGTATCTCGTTGGGATACATCATACCGAACGCCAGCAGGATACCGAATACGGCGCCCGAAGCACCGACTATCGGCGTATTAATCAGTAGATTCATCTCTGCCATGTTGGGATCAACGTAGTTCTTCGCCTGACTGAGCACGCAGTAGCCCTCGCGATAGACGGTCTCTACAACATCCGCCGGCAGACCGCTTGCTATCGAGGCTATCTCGAAACGCATTATCAGCAATTGTATCATGGCAGCACCGATTCCCGTCGACATATAATAAAACAAAAATCGCTTTCCGCCGAGTGTCTGCTCCAAAATCTGCCCGAACATAAACAACGAAAACATATTACAGAATATGTGCGCTATGCCGTGCGTGTCGTGCATAAACATATACGTCACAATCTGTGTCGGTAGGTAGTCGGGCGAGGCAAAATAGTGCAATCCTAAATACCGACTGAAGTCAAAGTCACTAATGTGATACGCTGCAGTCGAAATTATCCAAATTACGAAATTTGCCAATATCAAGTGTCTCGTTACCGGCTCTATAAAATCCAAAAATTTAATTCTCATTGTTCTTTTCGTTCTTAAATTTTGCGTTCTTGTTTAGTCAGTGTTACATATAATTCTCGCAAAAATAATTCAAAATTTACACATTATAAAATAAAACAACACAAAAACCCGCGGCTTGCACCCGTTTTTGCTCGGTTTTGTAAATGTGGCAGGAAATCAACAAATTTTTTCAAAAAATTTCTTTACTTCTATTCTGTTGTGTTACAGTGGATTGCAGAAAAGGCTGAAAATTTAACACAAAAAAGTTGTAAAAAAGTTTGGTGGGGTGGGAGATTTGCTATACCTTTGCACTCGCAACGCCAAAACGGGGAGGTCCCCAAGGGGTTGCTAAGGACATTGAAATAATGCGACAGTGAGACAAGATAAGCACAGGGGGCGGAAGCCCCCGTCAAGAAGCAACCATCGGT
>JAQXVL010000107.1 GCA_029224905.1 Bacteroidales bacterium | reverse complement strand
TAACCGAAGTTGCGAATTTTAGAAGCATCGTAGCCTTTCGAAGTGGCGTTGTTGCGTTGTTTCGAAAGGTTCCATTTTTCGACAGGCTTGATTGCACCGAATTCGGTAGGTTCAACGCGGAGCACAGTTCCGAAGTTGTAGTATGCAATGCCTTGACCTTCGGAGAATACCCAACCTTCAAAGTATGACGATTCGTCGGTGCGAACGATTACGTCAGCAGCGCCCGACGTATTTTGAGTAGAGCCGAGTCCGGCTGCGGGGAATACGGCAAACTCTGCAGTCTGAGCGTAGTCGCCGGTTTGGTCGTGATAGAGTTGTGCACGGCCGTTTGCCTTATCATCGAAGCGAAGGTTTGCCGAAATTTTATTTTCGCCCCAGTAGAATTCCGAATGTGCGGCGCCCCAGTTATTTGTTGTGGGTACAGTACAAACAGGCACGATTTTTCCGTCGGAGTTAGCGGCTACATAAGTCGGTTTGCAGTCGTTACCGTCAATCCAGAACGGACCGTCCCAAGGATATACTCTTGCGTTGTCGCCAACGACTAAGCGCGACGAGCCGTCGGCTGTAGCGATTGTCTTTTTCTGTTCCCAATTGCCGTCGGTCATACGATGCATTTCGATGATTTTAAATTCCGCGCCGTTGTCGTTGCCGAATGCTATCCACATCTGACCGGTGTAGGAGGCGTCACGGTTGAACTGCATATTTTTGCCCAACGAAGTAGCGCCCATAAAGTCGGTAGTCGAGAACAACAAGTCGGCATCGCGTTGCTCGTTTTCCCATTGGTAAATTCTCAATTGCTGACCTTCAGTGGCATAATTGCAAGCATACAAGTGACCGTCGACGAAGCTAACGTCGCTGAGTGTGTATGTTCCACCGGTAACGACGTCGCCGAGCGACATATCGCCGAGATAAGCACCGGTTTGAGCGTCGAGGACTTTCACGGCAGAGTGGTCGTAGACGCAGAATAGTTTACCGTTGCCGTAGCAGAAGTTATTGATTTTAGTAGCGTCAAAGCCTGCTGCAGAAGCGTTTCCGGCTGCTTGCGAGAAGTTCCACTTTTCTACGGGGAGGAAATCGCCCGGCATAACGGCTTGATTCTTGGGCACATCGCCTTGAGAATAGCAACAAAGACCTTGCTCAGTCGAAAGCACCCAGATTTGCACGTAGTTTTGTCCGTCGGTATTGACAACGACGTCGCCTGTACCGTTAGCGTTCTTGGTTGTCGAGCCGAGACCGTCGGCGGGAAATTCGCCGAGGAAAGTTGTATGCGAATAGTCGCCTGCGTCGTCCATCTGCAAGCGGCAGCGGCCGTTGAGGCGGTCGTCGTACTTGAGGTTAACGTTGTATTTGAATCCGCGGAAGGTAAATTCGTGATGGCTCGAGCCCCAGTTGCCTACGTCGGTAAGTTCGATGTTGCGACGAAGTTTGCCGTTGTTGATGTAGAAGAACGATGGGTTACTTGCCAAACCGTCAATCCACCAAAGACCGCCGTTAGGATAAGCGCGAACGCTACCGCCGGCAGCATAACGTTTTGTTCCGTCGGTAGTTACGACCCAATCGTTTTCCGCCCAGCCTTCGGTGGTGCGATGCAGTTCGAAAACGCGGCAAGTTGTGCCGTCGTCGTTCGCAAAGTTAATCCACAGGTTGTTGTCCCAACCGCTGTCGGGAGCGATTTCCATACAGTCGCCCAAACGACTTGCGCCGTAGAGGTTGGTTGAGTTGTAGATTAGTGTCGGGTCTTGGGTGTCGTCGTCCCAGCAGTAAAGTCGGAGTTCTTCGCCTTTAGAAGCAGTAGCGAGGTTACAAGCAACTATATGACCGTCGAAGCATTTAACGTCGCAGAATTTGAGCGTACCACCCTTGCAGATGTCGCCTTCTTTGAGTTTGCCGAGATATGCTCCTGTAGTTGCGTTAAGGATGATGATTTCGCTATTGTTGTAGACGCAATATAGTTTGCCGTTTTGGTAGCAGAAGTTGCGAATCTTCGTAGCATCATAGCCTTTCGAAGTAGCATTGGCGCGTTTTTCGGAGAAGTTCCATTTTTCTTCCAAATATCCGAGCGCTTCGGTTCTGCCGAGCGGACGGAGGGTCTGCTTGCCGGAGTTGTAGCGAAGCACGTTGCCGTCGAAATAGACATCACCGATATAGAGTTTTCGAGGATGTACGCTCGATGTTGAGTTGTGAGCATGGAAAGCGATTTTCAGGGCGCCCGATTTGTCTTTGAACAATGTGTGGTGCCCCGTACCGACGAGGTCTTCCACCTTCATAAGAATCGGGTTTCCCGAATATTTCGACCACGAGCCGGCGCCAATGCTCGACGAGGTTGCATAACCGACGCCATAATTCTGGCTTTGGTAGTCGTTAGCCGAATATGTGAGGTAATAGATTCCGTTATGTTTAACAACATTAGGACCTTCGTTTACGCGGCCCAAGGCTTTTTCCCACGATTGCGAAACGTTGATACATTTCTTCAACGTGCCGACTACGGGAGTTATTAAGTCGCTGTTGAGTTTGCACGACCATATGCAGTTACCATCGGTAAAGCGCACAAAGAAGAGCCATGCCGAGCCGTCGTCGTCGAAGAACACGTGCGAGTCGATGCTCTTTTCCGAGCCTATCAAGTTGTTGACTTGGTAGCTTCCTTGCTGAACGAATGGACCAAGCGGCGAATTGGATGTTGCAACGAACAGATGCTCGTTGGCGGAAAAATACATATAGTATTTGCCGTTTTTGTGATAAACTTCAGGAGCCCAAAACCATTGTTTCTCCGTACAATTATCCTTATGGAGAGCAAGTCCGTGGTATTCCCAACCGGTTAAGTCTTTCGAACGCCACACTTCGATACCGTCGCCGTGGTTTGTGCCGTAGGCGTAGTAGTAATCTCCGTCAAGCAAAATGTACGGGTCAGCGAAGTTTACCTGGCTCTGTCGTATCTCCGCGTGCGCCGTTGTCGTCAGAAGAGTGATTGCGAATAGCATTACTTTTGTTACAAATGTTCGCATAGTGTTTTTGATATTAATTTAAAATAGATTAGATAGTGCCCTAAGGTGTAGGGGGATTTGATTATTTTTTTAGGTTTTTAAATCGTTCAATCAGAAGATTATAGGTAGGCGTTGGGATGCCGAGGCTGTGAGCCAGGTCGACAAGTTTGAACAATTGGCCGTCGATTTCCGAGACGTGACCGCGAGCCAAGTCTTTCTGCAACGAAGCCGTGCTCATCGGGTCGAGTCCATCGATAATGGCAAGGTTGGCAGCCGGCATGTCGCGACCGAAGTCGATGCCCAACGCTTCGCCGACTTTGGTGCTTTCGCGCACGAGATTGGCAAAAAATTCACGTTCCTTGCCCGGATGCTGTATCGGTCCCATAGGTATGTCGAAATAAGCGCCGGTGCACGACATTGCCGAAATGAACGACCACTTGATGAACGTGTCGCGGTTGATGTCGTCGCTGACGCGAACGGCGATGCCTGCCTCGTTGAGTTCGTCGGCTATTCGCTGAAGCCGTTCGGGAGCAATACCTTGCTCGGGACGCGCACCGATTACGGCATTGAATGTCGTTCCCATTTGGGTGATTTCGCCGGGTGCGGAAATAAAGCCCACGATGTATATCAGCCCGTCGATTACGGTGGCTCCCGGTGCAGCCGCTGCAATGCGCGGTCCGGTTCCGTAGACGTTCAACAGAGGTACAAAGATTGTTTTGTCGCTTTTGATGCGACTTATCAGCCCGGCTACCGAATCAATCGAATAGCCCTTGACAGTCACTATCGCCACATCGGGTGTGTCGTCGTATTCGTCTGCAGTGCAAGCCTTTACCGGTAAATAGTAGTCGCCTTTCAAATCAGATTTAAGGTGCAAGCCGTTTTGACGTATCTGCTGCAAATGCTCACCACGGGCAATGCACGTCACGTCTTTGCCTGCCAGCGACAAAAAGCCCGCTATCGAGCCGCCTACGCCACCTGTTCCTATGATAAGAAATTTTGTCATATCAATCTTTATAAAAATCTCTCAAAATTAATTATTTATTTCTAAACACTAACGACTTTCAACGAATTTTTGTAATTTTGTAACAAAATTTTAAATTATGGCATCTAAACTTTGGGAAAAGAACGTGCAAGTCGATAAGGGCGTTGAGGACTACACCGTAGGCCTCGACCGCGAAATGGACCTTTATCTTGCACCGTACGACATATTGGGCTCGCTTGCCCACATAACAATGCTCGAATCAATCGGTTTGCTCGAAAAAAGCGAACTCGAGGTGCTTGCAAAAGAATTAAAAAATATCTATGCGGAAGCCGTTGCCGGACGATTTGTCATCGAGCCGGGAATAGAAGACGTGCACTCGCAAGTCGAACTTATGCTCACTCGCAAACTCGGCGATATGGGCAAGAAAATTCACTCGGGACGCTCGCGCAACGACCAGGTGCTCGTCGACCTCAAACTCTTTATGCGCTCCGGAATCGAAATGGTCAGCCACGCCGTCGAAAAACTCTTCGCCACGCTGACTGCGCAGAGCGACCGCTATCGCAACTGCCTGATTCCGGGCTATACGCACTTGCAAGTGGCTATGCCGTCGTCTATCGGACTTTGGCTCGGTGCCTATGCCGAAAGCCTTGCCGACGACCTTACCGTGCTACTCGCCGCCTATAAGGTAGTGAACCGCAATCCGTTAGGCTCGGCTGCCGGCTACGGCTCGTCGTTCCCGCTCGACCGCGAAATGACCACTCGTCTGCTCGGTTTCGACTCGATGAACTACAACGTCGTTTACGCTCAAATGGGTCGAGGCAAAACCGAAAAAACCGTGGCAAACGCTCTCGCCGGCATCGCCGCTACCGTGTCGCGACTCGCCTACGATGCATGCCTCTACAATTCGCAAAACTTCGGCTTTATCCGTCTTCCCGACGAATTTACTACCGGCTCGTCGATTATGCCTCACAAGAAGAATCCCGACGTGTTCGAACTCACGCGCGCAAAGTGCAACCGACTGCAGTCGTTACCCGGGCAAATTACACTTATTCTCAACAACTTGCCTTCGGGATATTTCCGCGATATGCAACTCATCAAAGAAGCATTCCTGCCGGCTTTCGACGAACTTTGCTCGATTCTCAACATGGTAGAGCGGATGATTTCGCAAATCATCGTTGTCGACGGTGTGGCGAACGACGACCGCTATAAATACATGTTCTCCGTCGAAGAAGTAAACCGCCTGACTCGCGAGGGCATGCCTTTCCGCGACGCATACAAGAAAGTCGGTCTCGACATCGAAGCCGGATGCTTTGAGCCGGTCAAAGAGGTGCACCACACTCACGCAGGCTCGATTGGCAACCTCTGCAACGACCGCATTGCCGACCTCTTCAACGCTACGTTTGCCGAATTCGGCTTCGAACGCTACCACACAGCAATCGACAACCTTTTAGCATAACGTCATGGTATTCAAGAGATTACTTCTGTTATGTCTGACCGTCGCAACGCTTACGGCTTGCGACAAAGTCAACGACGACCGCATTCCGCCCGTGCCCGCCTACCTGGCGCTCAACAATGCCGGACTGTGGAACACCTACGGCGTGTCCGGGTATGGGCAATTCCGTTATTTCAACAAGGATAAACGAATTCCCGGAAATTATAGCTACAAAGAAAGGGACTACACCGGATTCGGAGGTATTCTGCTCATTGAGGGAATCGACGGACCGCTCGCCTACGACCGAGCTTGTCCCGTAGAGGCAACGACCGACGCTGTTCTGACCGTCGACACCGAAAACTATGAAGCCGTTTGCTCGAAGTGCGGCTCGCGGTTCAACGTCTGCGAAGCCGCCGGCGCTCCGGTTGCCGGAAAAGCCCACGAACTCAAATACGGATTGCGACGGTTTTCCGTAATTGCAGCCTCGGGTGGATACATTATTACATCACGTTAGATAACATTAATAAATATTAATTTATAAGAAATATCTACCTATCTAAGATTTATTCATTCAATATTTAACTATATTTGCGAATATAATCTAAATAATGAAAATAATCTAAAACACTGATACAATGAAGAAACAATTACTTACGCTCTTCTCAAGCCTATTACTTTTTGCAGCTGCAAGTGCCAACGAGATAGGCATTTACAGCAATCCGGTAATCAACCAGGATTTCCCCGACCCGACAGTGATGCGAGCTCAAGACGGCGCCTTCTACGCCGCTCGTACCGGCGGTTGGACTTCCATCTTCAAATCTTATAACCTTTCCGACTGGTTCTACGTTCGCGAAGCATACAGCGACGCTGAGCAAGTGCCTTCCGGCAATCGCTACGGTCTGCCCGGCGACACTTGGGCATGCGACCTTAACTACATCAATGGCAAATATGTGCTATACTTTGCCGTTTCTGAATGGGGTGGCACATGGACCTGCGGTATCGGCTGCTCTTGGTCGGAAAACCCTGCCGGTCCCTATCACGATACAAAAAAACTGTTTAACAGTAAGGAAATCGGTGTCGAAAATAGTATTGACCCATGCTACTACGAAGACAACGGAAAGAAATACCTATTCTGGGGTAGTTTCTGCGGAATCTATGCCATCGAGCTTTCCGACGACGGACTTAGCATTAAACCCAACGCTTCCAAAGTGAAAATCACAGGCGCAAGTTGGTCGGCCTCCATCGAAGGTACGATGATTCATAAGCACGGCGGTTACTACTACCTAATCGGCTCCAAAGGCTCTTGCTGCGAAGGACTCAAAAGTACATACCAACTCGTGGTTGCTCGTTCTACAAACGTTCTCGGCCCGTATACAAACATGAACGGCGGTAGCGCACTCAACAATAATTTCACAACATTGCTTTCCGGCAACAGCCGCGTAAAAGGTCCCGGACACTGCTCCGAAATTATAACCGACGACAAAGGTCAAGATTGGATTCTTTATCACGGCTACGACGTCAACAATGCCGATGCAGGTCGCAAAACATATCTCGACCCTGTATATTGGAAAGACGGGTGGCCCTACATTGCTGCCGACGACACGCCTTCGAAAGGTGGCGCCAAGCCTTACATCAAGCAACCGGGCAACACCCTCAACGAAAAATGGAACTTCTCCGAACAACGAAACACTCAAACACAAAAAGGGTGGGATGCTTCAAAAGTACGAAACTTCTGCTACAACGATGGCAAACTCTACTGCGTCTACGACCATTCTGCCATAAAAGTCATTAATGCTCAAACCGGCGAAGACCTCGGCAACCTTAACGAAACAGATATCTGCACGGGCGGAACGCTTAAATTCTGCGACGTGAAATGCTTCAACGGACACATCGTGGCTTGCAACCTCGCAAATGCTTCTAAAGGTGAAGAATTCCGTCTGTATTGCTGGGACAACGACCAAGAAAATCCATACCTTCTTTACAGTACTACCGACCTCAACGGCGCCGCTCGTCTCGGCGACTGCTTGGAAATCGCTCCCGACAGCGACTGGGACACAAATCTCTGGCTTTGCCTTGCAAATCAAAACGGTACAACGACGAACGTCATCGAATTCAACCGAAATGCTGAAGGTTGGCATAAATACGTATACCCCGTAACCACCGATAAAACTACACAATTTGTCACCGGAGCAACCGCTCGCGCGTACCCCAACGGCGGCGTATGGTGGATTGACGGCATAAACTGCGAGCCGACATTCTTCGGCCGCGAAAACGGCGTCCTCTACAAGAAACTCTCGTTCAGCACCGGCGAAACTTGGGGCTCTTGCCACCACGAATTCTGGTTCCGCGGTCAGAAATATGCCGCAAACCTCAAATTCAACGACCGTACGACCGGCGACAGCAACTCGACATTCAAAGGCGGTCGCATGCGCCTGATTATCGACGATTCCGGCACATACAGTTCCGCTTCTTGGGTGTGCGAATATCCTACCGACGGACTCGGCTCTACCACAAAAAACAGTAACGGTACAGGCGATGTTGCCATCAACACCGACGGAAATAATTATATCGAAGCATGGGTATGTTCTACCAATCAAGGTATGGCTTACTTCACTTACGGCACTCCTCCTACGCAATCACCATCTCCAATTCTGCCTGCCGGACCGTCTATTCAAGCAAGCGGCAAATCAATTGAGTTGACAACTACCGCTTACACTCCCGTCTCGAAGACTGTTAAGATAACCGGCAATTACCTCGAAGGCGACATCAACCTCGCTCTCTCGGGTGCTAATGCCGACCTCTTCTCGCTAAGCTCTACATCGATTGCACAAAGCGCCGGCTCGGCTGACATCACCGTCACCTATAGCCCGACAGCAGCAGGAAGCCACAGCGCAACGCTTACTGCAACGAGCGCAAATGCAACGGCTGTGACTGTTTCGCTCACAGGTACGGCTTCGGCTAAAATGGACTTTGACGACAACGTAACAATGCTCACCGAAGGATGGCTCTTCAGTTCTGCGAAAGGTAACGCAGCCGATGCGTCTTGGCTCTCGCTTGCCGCTCCGCTTACGCGCGACATCGCTTACAAAGACGGCAAACTCTACGTTGCGAAGAGTAACAGTTCGGAATTTGGCATTACCGTGGTTAATGCTACTACAGGTGCGAAAATCAGTGACCTGAACGTCTCGGGCATCTCGGGCGGTACTTATCCTATCGGCGGTCTGAACGTGATTGGCGGCAAACTTATCGCTTCGTGCGCAGCCGCTGCTAACCACAACCTCAAGGTGTATATGTGGAACGACGACTCGTCGGCTCCGACTACGATTCT
>JAQXVL010000106.1 GCA_029224905.1 Bacteroidales bacterium | reverse complement strand
AACTTTATATTTTCGCGATTAAGCAAAATCACTTCCTTCTTATTCTTGTCGAGAAGCGAATAAATGCTTTCCGACTTTTTGTCGATATACTCAACTTCTTCCAGAGCAATCAACAACTCGCGACGGAGCGACATATCAACGTCGCCACACGCCTTGTTCGATGCAGTAATACCTTGAAACTGGATAAACCAATCCTTGTTGCGGTCCAAACCGATATCACCATTAATAATATTACAGCCAACCGTGCCATGAAGGTGCGCCTCCGGAATGTCAATCACCAATTGCACCTTGCCGGCATCAATCCGTTCGCCGTGAATCGACTTAACACTCCAAACGCCCGACAAGACATCAGCCTTATGACGCTTCGTGTGCAAAACCACCTTACCCGACTTATCCTTAATGTCGAGAATTTCAAGGTCGAGACGATTATCCTTATAAATCTCATACGATGCTGCACGATTGAGCGCATTCATAATGCTCGACTCATCGCGAATCGCATCACATCTACGCTGAGAGATTATCGTATTGCTAAAGGCAATTTTCCCGCCCTCAGCCTTATAGTCGCTGTTGATATAGTTGCAACCCGTATAGCCATAAAGCCTGTTGTCGTGACGGCTGAAAAAGAGATATGCCCGCTCGTCAAGAGTGTTAATCTCCTTTCCCGAGGCTTTGATGATAATCCATTCGCCACGGACATTTTGACTCCCGACAGCAACTCGCACCGGCTCAACAGATTCTACCGGAGCAGGTTCACTTTCCGCGCCTGTTTTTACCTTTTTACGCGGCGACGCATCCGCAACACCATGCGACAGAACGCACAACGCCAAAACTGATATATAATAAATGCTACGATGTTTCATTTTCCAACTTGTTTATCAATTACGCTTTTCGGCGACCGAAAAAGCCGAACAGCTATATTTGTACAAAGATAGTGCAAGGTGAGCGAAAAACAAAACGAAAACGAAGTTTTCAAGATTTGTTTTTCCGAACCGCAGCCTATCTTGCGCGAAGCGAAAGTAGTGCAAGGTGAGCGAAAAACAAAACGAAAACGAAGTTAAAAACAGCAAACTATCGGCATGACATTATATTCGGCGAGGTTGTTTTGTCGGTTTCGTAGCCGTTTAGTAGCAGAAAATTGCTCCGACCGAACAATGTTTGAACGACGGTCCAAACGTCGTGTCGAGCACTTTCATCGGCGAATATTTTGCGTAGACGCCCACGTTTCGGAAGGTAATGACGCCCATAAAATCGACGGTTATTTTATTCGGGTGGATGTTGTCGGTTTTGTCGGTAATGAGCAGCCCCTCTTGATAGTAGCGGGTCTTCATACTTGCGTGGGTGTTTAGGTTGACAACGGCACCGGCGCCTATGCTGAAATGCTTTCCGAAATCTTCGTTGAGCATAATAGGTACGCAGAAGTTGAAGAGTTTGATTCGCGAGAATTTAGGTTCTGCGCCTTCAGGATAGTCCTCAATCTTGAGATTTGCTCCGTCTTTGACGAATCGGTTGAGTCCGGTCATTCGGTAGTTGCGCCAGCCGAAGCCAATGCCGACAAGAATTGAGAAATTGTCGCGCCACGGGCGGTAGCGAACGCCGGCAACGTGGTCGATAAACAGTTCGGCGGAGTTCGCCATATTGACGGTAAGATTTTGCGGCGCATCGCGTGCATCGTCGAAACCGATGCCGAGACCACCGGATTCGAAGGTAAACATCGAACGACGTGTTTCGCGTTTCGCATTGTCGACGAACGGCACGCGGAACGACCACTCCGACTCGGCAATGGTTTCCGCGCACGAGTCGGCTGCAGTGCGCTCGTATGTGTAGCGATAGTTGGGATTGTTGTTGCCTCCGTAGACGTTGATGGCGAAATGCCCGTCGGTGTCGCAAATAGTTACGCTATCGGGCTTGGTTATTACTTTTACCAGGGCTGTGCCGCTGACAATTGTAGAGTCGCTTTCGTTGGCTTGTGCTGCTGAGAGGAATGCAACGGCGATGGCTGATGTGATAAGAATTCGTTTCATATTTAGTGTTGTTATCTGATTATTTGTAAAGATTTTTCAGTTCGGCGAGCGATGCGGTGCCTTCCATATAGACGACGGTGGTTTGTGGCTTTGCACCTCGCACGAGCAAATTGTTGCGATAGAAGATGTAGCAGTTTTTGTCCTTCGAGAGCGAGAACGTATAGAATCCGTAGTAGAGCCGACCGCCGCGGAGACCGGTTTCTTTCTCAATCGCTTTCTGTGCGTCGGCTTTCACACAGCCTTCTATCGACTGAGCCATCGTGGCATCGTTGTCGACGGTTACGCTCTTGAAAACGCTCAATTTATACGCCTTCAAGTCGCGACTTTTTACCTCTACGACTGTCACGTTTTTGCGCGATATGACGTCGTCGGTAAAGAATCGCCCCACCTTGAGATTCGACTGTGCCGACAGCCAAAACGAGCAGGTAGCTATGAGTAATAGTATGATTATAATTCTTTTCATATGTCGTAGCATTTACTTGTTGTTCAATGTGTTAAAAATGTCGTCCATCTGCGATTCAAACGAGTCGCCGTCGTCGGTTAATACCTGAGCCATGGCGGAGTGCATCTGATTGACCACTTCGTCGCGGTCGGTAATCTTTTCGCCGCCGACGTAGGCAACATACACTTCGTTGCTGTTGCTCATAGCAAACGGCATTGCCACTATCACGGCAACAACCGCCGCGGCTGCCGCCCAACGAATTGCCGTGCGTCGGCGGTGTCGACGAGCGACGCGTCGGCGTCCAACAACAGCAAAACCCATTACGGCTCTTAGGTCGTCGAATTCGGCTGTGGCGGCTTCGGTGGCTAAAAATCGCCGCAGTGCCGTCTCTTCGGCTTCAGTAGTCTCGGCTTCGAAATAGCGTTCCGCCAAGTTGCGCCAGTAGTTTATGTCAACGTTTGCTTTCATCGTTTTGTAAGTTAAAGTAACATTCTCTAATCTTTTTCCTCGCTCGCGAAAGTTGTACTCTCACCGTCGGTTCTTCCATCGATAGCCGTGTGGCTATTTCGCTGAACGATTGCTGCTCGAATTCGCGCAATCGTACGATTGCCTGTTGTTGTGGAGTGAGATGCCGAGCGATGATGCTTTCCACCATTCGGAATCGCTCTTCGACAACAACTCTCTCATCGGCAGGCGGCGAGTCGTCGGCAATGGCGACTGTTTCGATGTCGTCGGTAGGCAAAGCGTTGCGCCGTCGATAGGAATCGATTGCAAGGTTGCGTACCGTGGTTTTTGCCAGAGCTTCCGCCTCGTTGATTGTCTTAATCTCGTCGCGATGAGACCAAAGTCGACAGAAGGCATCTTGCAATGCGTCGTCGGCGTCGTCTTCCGCCGGGAAGAAACGCGTGGCGAATTGCAGAATCTTTGTCCGCAATTGCACGAATGCCGTTGTCAACACTTGTTCACTCATCTATTTTTTGCTTATCTATTGAGAAAACGAACCAAGTCGGATTTTGTAACAAAAAAATAAAAAAATCGGAGACGAGCAACCGTATCCGATTTTTGTCTCATTATAATAATAGCGTTCAGTCCAAACTGTCATAGACGGGAGCTAACGGAATGGGTGTGCGTAGAACCACAACCGACGAATCTTCTGCCACGGATTTGTTATATTTATTGAAAATCTTTCGTGCCGAATTGACAAACGTGTTGTAGTGTGTCACGTTCTCGCCGCGAAGCAAGTCGGTTCGGTCGGTAGGAATGAGTTGGTAGTTGCGACCTTCGACCGGAGTTTGAACATAGACCAGTTTATAACTTGCCGATTTGATTTGCGGCTTCGATTCCGTGCGCGAAACGACAACTTTGACCAATGCGCCGCCACGGGTGTCGCCGGTGCGCATTGCCGAGATAAAGTTGCCCAACGAATAGACCACGAGGATGTCTTTGTCCCATTTCTCGCTGTGGCGGATTTCCATCGGTTGAATGACGTGCGGATGTCCTCCGATGATGATGTCTACGCCGAGGTCTTCAAGATAGTTCGCCAAGTCGCGCTGAATGGAGTTTTCCACCAATTGATATTCGTTGCCCCAATGGATGCAGACCGAAATCAAGTCGGGCGACTGTTTGCGCAGTTGAGCCACATCGTTGGCAATCTGTTTGCGGTCGATGTAGTTGACGCGAACGTCTCGCTGAATCTCTATGCCGTTGGTCCCGTAGGTGTAGTTCAGAATGCCTATTCTCAAGCCTTTAACGTAGGCGATAAACGAATTGCAGCGCTCGCGTTCCGCCGTGTTTCGATAGGTGCCGATGTGTGGAATGCCATAACTGTCGAGCATGTCGAGCGTGCGACTGAGTCCGGCATCGCGTCGGTCCAGACAGTGGTTGTTGGCGTGCAGAAAGAGGTCGAATCCCGCATCTCGGAGCGCCGTAGCATATTCGTCGGGCGCACTGAAGCACGGGTAGCCTTTGTAGGGGCGTCCGCCTAAGGTGCATTCGAAATTGACCACGGCATAATCGGCTGCCGAAATGTAATCGCTCACGTATTTAAAGCAGTCGCTATAGTCGTATGTGTCGCCTTTTTGTGCTGCCACGATTTGGCGGTCGTGTTGCATGGCGTCGCCGGCAAAGACCAGTGTGACGTCGTCGGTCGACGTCAGGAACTGCAATAGCGAAAGCAGGTATACGAAAAGGGTTGTCATCAGTCGTATATTTTATGTTGGGCGGCAAGAAGCGTATTCTTCATCAGCGAAACGATTGTCATCGGCCCGACGCCTCCGGGAACCGGCGTGATGTAGGAGCAAAGCGGTGCGACAGCATCGAAGTCGACGTCGCCTTTGAGTCGGAAGCCGCTCTTTGTCTCTTTCGACGGAACACGCGTTGTACCCACGTCAATAATCACTGCGCCCGGTTTTACCATGTCGGCGGTAACGAATCCCGGACTGCCGAGAGCGGCGATGATTATGTCGGCGCTGAGAAGATACTCTTTGATATTCTTTGTACGGCTGTGACAAACGGTGACGGTGGCATCGCCCGGCAATGCTTTTTGCATCATCAATTGTGCAACCGGTTTACCCACTATGTTGCTGCGACCGAGGACCACACAGTGTGCGCCACGGGTATCGATATTGTAACGGCGAAGCAATTCGATGATTCCTTGCGGCGTTGCCGACACAAAACATGGGAGACCAATCGACATGCGCCCCACGTTGACCGGATGGAAACCGTCGACGTCTTTTCGGTAGTCGATGGCTTCGATGATGCGCTGCTCGTCGATGTGACGCGGCAACGGCAGTTGGACGATGAATCCGTCGACGTCCGGGTCGGCATTCAGCCGTGCGATCGCATCAAGCAGTTCGCTTTCGGTGACGTCGTCTTCGTAGCGAATCACGGTTGAGCGAAATCCGCATTGCTCGCATGCCTTAACTTTGTGAGCAACATACGTCTCGCTGCCACCGTCGTGACCAACGAGAATTGCCGCCAAATGAGGCTGCTTTTCGCCTCGCGATGTCATTGCCGATACCTCTGCTGCAATCTCTTGCTTTATGGCATCCGCCACTTTCTTTCCGTCTATCAATTCCATAAATATTGTTTGTTTTTGAGTATTTCGCTTTGTCGTTTTCCTTTCCGCTACCGCAAAAAGTAAGTCCGTGACTTCAGTCTACAAAATTAGTCAAAATCTCACAGCCGTGCAAACTTTTCGAGGGATGTTTGCCTCTGTTGTGCCGTTTGAAAATATTGCTTATCTTTGCGAAAACAATAACACAAACCAAAATTTATGAAAAAACTCCTTTTAGTAATGACTCTTTTTGTCATTTCCTGTGTCTGTTTTGTTGCTTCGGCGCAAATCGGTTATGAAGTTGTAATGCCAAAAATTCAGAAAATTATACAGTCGACGGGCGATAATGTCAGCTTGCGTAAGTCACCGTCGACAACGGCTCCCCGTCTTATGATGATTTGCGTCGACGAAACCGACAACTGCTGTGCTACTTGGAGTAACGACCCGACTTCGAAGCGCCGCGGATATTATTCTTCGCCGATTACGGCTTATAAAGATCAAAATTTTATCGTAGTTGACGAAACTCCTGAATGGTATTGCGTTTTGGCTCCTTATGGCAACGTTGCATATATTTCCAAACGCTTTTCTAAAGAAGTGTCACTCAGCCCGGTGACTCGCAACGATATTCATCGTGTAAGTGCTTTCGGCTATGAATTAGACCAAAAGGCTTGGTTTACACCTAAAAAATATGCCGACTATGTGGCTGTCAATGTCAGCGGTTTCGAAAAGGATGGTACTATGCTTGGACGTATAATTGACGGTTTTTTGGTCCTTAGTCACCCATTTAAACCTTCTTTCCGGTCAGAAAGTAGTTCAAAGCGTTTGGCAATTTCAAAAGACCGTCAAACTATCTTTTATAATCCGAATCTCGAGTTTGAGAACCATTATATGCTCGATTTTACATTGCTGAACGAGTCGGAAATCGGTGCAATTCTGCCTTATGCCGATGTGGTTGCCGGCAAACCGTCGACCTATTGCGAAATCGTTGGTCTCGTCAATGGCGAACTTCGTCTGTTGGCGGAAATATCCACCGACGACCTTCCCGCTAATTTTAAAACAGTGCGTAAATTCTGAACCCGCACATCGTGGCGAACATTCGAACAATGACTTCTGCTTTTGTGAAATCGGCTATCACTCTGCTGCTTCTCTTATCGGCTCTGCCGATGTTTGCGCAGCGCGTGTTTAGCTACAACGGAGTGGCATTTCGCACAAGTTATGCCAAGACAGCTATTGTGATAGCCCGAAAGAGCGGCTATAGCGGCGACGTTGTTGTACCTGCTGTGGCCCGTTACGCCGGCACTTCCTATCGTGTTACTACAGTCGACTCTGCCGCGTTTGCGCTCTGTCCGAATCTTCGGTCTGTAGTGCTCCCTTCGAGTGTTACAAAAATTGGTAAGTGC
>JAQXVL010000105.1 GCA_029224905.1 Bacteroidales bacterium | reverse complement strand
GTAAACTTCCGAGAGACGAATGATTTTGATGTTAACGGCGGTGATTGTAGCCTTGCCGTCGCCTTTCAGTTCTGTGCCGCCGATGTATTTGTAGCAAGCACCTTTGCGTTCAGCACCTGTATCTACCCAACTTTCGTCATTGTCCATAACAGCCCAACGTACGTCGGTCGGGTCTTGGCCCAAGCGGTCGAGGAAGTAGTCGCTTGCAAGGAACCATCCTTGAGCGTTCTTCAATTGCCCGTATTGCATCAAGTAGTAGCCGAGCGACGAAGAACCGAGGTCGGATTCTTCGACGGTAATACCGAGTTCGAAAATCGACTCCGAGCCGAATTGCTCGCTCCACGAGTTTGCCCAATCGTCGTTCTTATAGAGCGTATATTTTTCGCTTTCTATTACTTCTTTAGCAGCGGCAAAAGCGCCTTCGTAGTCTTCCATATAGAGTTTGACTTTTGCTTGAAGAGCAATGTTTGCATAATAGTTCATGTAGCCGTTGCTCGGCGATTTGTCGTCGCTCATCAGTTCGGCGCCTTTCTTGAGGTCGGCGAGGATTTGTGCATAGTTTTCAGCCACGGTTGCGCGTGTGGACCGAGCCATTGCCGAGATGGGCTCGGTGATGTTAGGCACGCCATATGCGTCTTTGTTGTAGTTGTAGGGCAAACCATAGAGGCGAACCAAGTCGAAATAGTAGAGTGCACGCAGTGAGTATGCTTCGCCTAAGATATAGTCGAAATCTTCTTCAGTGCCATCAGCTTGGAGTGTTTCGATGTTTTTAATCAACGTGTTTGCCTGAAGGATGCAGTAATAGATTTGGCTCCAAAAGCCGGAGTAGCTGCCATAGGACGGTGCTTGGTTGAAACTGTAGAGTCCGTCCATACCGCGACCTGCCGAGTAGATGGTTAAGTCGCCACCTTTTATGTCGCCGTAAAGTACGAAATTGCGTCCGTAGTATGCCGATGATGTCATAGCGCTCATCATACCGTTGATTGCAACTTCGGCATCGGTTACCGTTTCGACTGAGCCGTCAGCGTTGCCTGATTGTGAGGGCTGCATGTTTAGAAAATCGTCGCAGGACGTTATTGCCAACGCTGTTAATGCTGCGAATAATATTTTTGTTGTTTTCATCGTTGTTCAATTTTAAAATTTCAACTCTATACCGAATACGAATGTTTTACCAAGAGGGGTCTCCCAACCGCGAGTGCCATATTCGTTAACTTCCGGGTCTGCGTCTTTATACTTGGAGAAAGTCAGCAGGTTGGTGCCGCTAAAGAATACGCGTGCATTTTGGATATATGCTTTCTTGGTGATGGAAGCCGGGATGGTGTAGCCGAGAGTCATCGACTTCAGGCGCAGGTAGCTTGCGTTGAAAAGGTGGCGCGAGCTGTATTCCATAGCGTCGGTGAGGTCAAGACCGGAGATTTGCGGCTCAGAGCCGTTCGGATTTTCAGGTGTCCACAAATTTTCGAAATAGTTTTTCGCGCGGATACGTTCCCAATAGTAACCGTCGTCGGCAACGTCTTTATATGCGCCGTCGTAGAGCTTTCCGCCAATCTTGTATGTAAATGCCAAGCCGAGTGAGAGTCCTTTCCAAGTAACGGTGGTGTTAATACCTCCGTAGACTTTCGGAGTAGCGTTACCGATGATTGTGTAGTTTGCGTTATCGTAGTCGTAGGTTGCGCCGCGGCCGTTGTAGAGGAAGTCACCGGCTTTGGGGTCGTCGGGGTCGTTTACGTAGTAGACGCTCTTACCGTTGGTCTTGTCGACGCCTGCCCATTCAAATCCGTAGAACGAGAGTGTCGGAGAACCTTCGCGGTAGATGTATTGTGCGCGGTCGTCGCCACCGGTCGGGTCGTACCAAATAATGTCGGAGCCGCCGTAAAGTTCTTTAACTTTCGAGCTCAAGAATGATGCATTGAGGCTTGCCGTCCATGTCCAGTCGCCTTTGGTGATTATGTCGCCGCCGATTTCGATTTCTACACCGTGGTTGTTGATTCTACCGATGTTTTGAAGCGTCGACGAGAAGCCTGTAACTTGCGAAATTGGCACGTCTTGAAGCAGGTTCTTCGAGTCGCGGTTGAAGAATTCAACAGTACCGCGCAAGCGGTTGGAGAATAGGGCAAAGTCGATACCGACATTGGCATTGTAGCTTGTTTCCCACGAGAGGTTGTTGTTGCCAATCGAGCTGATTGTTCCGCCCGGGTTGCCCATATATTTATTGGTGTAGTTGACGAGGCTCATATAGCCGTAGTTGCTCGAAGGCAATGTACCGTTGACACCATAAGAAGCGCGGATGCGCAGGTTGTTAAGCCAATCGACGTCGGCGAGGAAACTTTCTTTTTTGATATTCCATGCACCGGCAACAGACCAGAAGTTACCCCAGCGCTCTTCTTCGCTCAAGCGCGAAGAACCATCGCGACGGAACGAGCCCGAAATGAAGTAACGGTCGTCGAAGTTGTAGTCGACTTTCGATAGGATTGAAGCCATTGAGTTGCCCCACGAATAACCTCCGGAAGTTTGTGTTCCGGCTGTCGATATTGTGTGGAGTGTGCTGACCGGAAGGTTTGTACCCGTTGCTCGGAGATAGTCGGTCTTGTTCTTCTCGGCTTCAAAACCTGCCATAATGCCGAAGGTGTGCTTGTCGATTGTGGTGTTGTAAGTAGCCGTGGTCGACGAAACCATCTTTTCGTAGGTCGTACGATATTCGGTCACGTTACCATTATCAGCAGAACCATAGTAGTGGTTTGCACTATAATAGATGTGGTCCTTTACGTTTGTGTTGTCGTAAGAATAGAGCGAACGAACGTCCAATCCCGGCAGAATGTGGATGGTGAGCGTTTCGGCAGCCATCAACTTGGTGTTGATGGAGCTGTTTTCCCACTCGTTGTCGTAGTATACGCCGTTGTAAGCGTAGCTGCCGTATCTCTTTGTCCAAGGCTTGCCTGTCTTATAGTCGGTTGGCCAATAGAGACCCCAAAGGAGGTTGCGCGTTTGCATGAAGTAGTTGGCACCGGTGCTGCGGGTGTCGTTGTAGCCGCTCTTGTCGGTCTTTGCAAACGATGCGTTGGTGGTAAATTCGAAATATTTACCCACTTTTTGGTTCAAGTTAACGCGACCTGAAACGCGTTTGAAGCTGTTGATTTTCAGACGTCCTTCGTCTTTTGTATAAGCCAACGAAGTGTAGTAGTTGGTCTTGTCGGTAGCGCCGCTTACGCTAAAGTCGTAAGTCTGGTAGGTTGCCGTACGGAAGTACGTCTTATCCCAGTCGTAATATTTGCCGCCACGTCCTGAGTTGTCGTATTCGCCGATGATTACGTTTTCGCGAGCACCAATACCATTCGTGGTGAATTGATAGCCGTGCTGGTTGAATTTTTTGTTGAGTTGCTTCAATGCGTATGCATTAGCCTCTTCTTCGGTCCAACCTTCGCCATTTGTAGCATAGTCGTGGAACACGGTGTAGAGCATGTTGACGTTGTCTTGAACGCTTGCCGTTTCGTAGTTGTCGGTAGCCCAACACGGGGTGAAGCCGACTTCGGTCTTGAAGTTGATGGTGGGTTTGCCTGTCGTACCTTTTTTAGTGGTGATAAGGATGACACCATTAGCGGCACGCGAACCGTAGAGCGACGATGCTGCTGCGTCTTTCAATACCGAAATCGATTCGATATCGTCGGGGTTGAGCGAGTTCATAATGTTGTTTGTCGAGTAAATCTCGCCGTCCATTTGACCGATATTACCCGACGAAACGGGTACGCCATCGATAACGTAAAGAGGCTCGTTGCCGGCATTCATAGAGCCGATACCTCTAATACGGATAGCCGGAGCGGAACCTGCCTGACCTGAATTGTTGGTGAGTTGCAAGCCGGCAACTTTTCCGTTCAGTGCATTCTCGAATGTGGTCGACGGAACGTCTTTTATGGCGTCTGCTCTAACGAGCGATGCCGAACCGGCATAACTGCTCTTTTTGGCAGTGCCGTAAGCAACAACCATAATCTCGTCAAGTTCTTCGATTGCAGATTGCATTTCAACCTTTACTTGCGGGGCAATTTGCACTTCCGCTTTCTTCATTCCCACGTAGGTTACTGTCAAAGTTTTTGCATTTGCGGGAACTCCGGTGATTGAGAATTGGCCATTAACATCGGTTGTTGTGCCGATTTTTGTACCTTTTACCATAACCGTTGCGCCAATGATTGGCTCTCCGTCGGTTTCCGTTACGACACTACCGGTAATTTGTGCCGTTTGCGCTTTTGCTCCTATGCCTATCAGCAGGCATGCTATGAGCAATAATAATCTACTTTTCATAGAATTTCGGTTTTTATTAATAACACATTAATTGTTGCAAAAGTAATTAAAAATTTCAATATGTTTATATTTTTTGAGAAAAAATGTCAAAAAAATATGTTTTTGAGCTATTTTTTGTCAAAAAGCGACCAAAAATATCTAAATTTTGCTATTGGTGATAGGGAGATCAGGCTTTGTCTCGGCAAATCATTTAACCTTGATTTGTGCCGGATTGAGTCCGAACTACGACGGAAATTCAAAAAAATTCAAAAAAAACGCCGGAATCCGCTCGGATGGGTCAAAAAAATCGGTAAAAGATTTTTGTATTTCAAAAAATGGTATTATCTTTGCAGTCGCAAAAGCAAAAGGCCCCGTGGCTCAACTGAATAGAGCATCTGACTACGGATCAGAAGGTTACAGGTTCGAATCCTGTCGGGGTCACAAAAGCTTTGGTCTCGTAGCTCAACTGAATAGAGCATCTGACTACGGATCAGAAGGTTACAGGTTTGAATCCTGTCGGGATCACAAAAATTTATTGGCTTTGGCCCCGTGGCTCAACTGAATAGAGCATCTGACTACGGATCAGAAGGTTACAGGTTTGAATCCTGTCGGGGTCACATTTAAGGAGGATGCTTTCGGTTCGCCGAAGCATCTTTCTTTTTTACTCTTATTCTTGCATTCTTTTTGAAAATCGATTATTTTTGTGTTTATTTACAATTTTTGTGAACTGCATTATTTATAAACACAATCATTGAATACAATGAAAAAGCTGTTATTATTATTGTTGTTATTTTTAACTACTTTGAATTCTTTTGCCTGGGTTTATAGGGGAAAAGGTACAGCCGAGAATCCCTATAAGGTTCAAACTGTGGAAGATTTAATCCACGTATCCGATTACGCCAATCAGACGGACGTGCATTTCCGTATGACCAACGACATCGCCATATATGGGAGAGAGTGGACTCCGATAAGCACCTTCAAAGGCGTGTTCGACGGCGACGGTCACACTATCGCCGGGCTTTATATCAGTACGAATTACGACGGAGGCGGACTGTTTGCCAGGGTGAATTACCCCGGAGAAATCCGCAACCTGACAGTCGACCAAGCGGTCATCGCTGCCGGGACGTGGTCGGGGATTCTTGTGTCGACTAACGGCAACTGGCAGGAGCATGGCGGTACGATTCGCAATTGTCATGTCAAGAATGCGTTTATATCAGCCAAAGGGTGTACCGGTGGTATTGCCGGAGTGTCGTCGGGTGAAATCATCGACTGTTCGGCAACCAATTGTGTTATAAAGGGCTACGACCACGTCGGCGGTATTGTCGGCCATCAAGAAGTCGGTCCGAGTTATGTGGCGGATTGCGTTTTTATCGGCAATATCAGCGGCACAGGCGACTGCGTGGGCGGCATAATAGGGTATAGCAATACGAAAAAGCCCGACGGCGTAAAAGCCGATGTCTACAATTGTGCATCCTACGGCTCCGTGGTCAGTTCGACTTCGAAAGTCGGCGGCATTGTCGGCGAAATGACGCAGACCTCGACGTCTATCGTCGACTGTTATTGCGACTGCTATATAAGCGGTACGAACGTCGGCGGCATACTTGGTGGCACACAAAACGCCACGGTGACCAATTGCGTGTTTAAAGGTAGTTATGCCTCCGGAGCAACGGTGTCGGGACCGGTTGTCAACGGCGTGTTGACCAACCAAACGGCAACTCCCGTCATAACCGAGGCTAACAACAAAAACGTAAAAGTAACTTGCTCGGAACCTACCGAAAATCTATACATTCATACGTCTTATGAAGGCGAGCAGCGCATCCAATTTTTCAAAGACGGCAACGATTGGACGGCGCGTTGGGTAGCAAATCCCGCTGGCGGCAATGTCTATGCTGTCGTCAAGTCAAAAGGTAAAATGCCTTCGGAGCGAGTCTCTACAGCGATGGCAACTGTCAGCCGCCCGGAAACGTGGACCTACTCGACAGCGAATGTCAACGGCGAAAACTATTCGGATAGTAAGGTGGTAACACATGCCGTTCCGTCGGGATATGCCTATAACGGTGACGCAACGCGCAAATTTAATGTAGCCGTCAACGGGCACTATGCGCCGACTTATTCCGACGTGAACTTCTGGAACAGCGCGGTAAACTTCACAATGTTTGAATTCGAAGACGGCGAAGAAGTGTGTATCGATGTCGTGCGCGACCAAGGGTTTACGACGTTTAGAATTCTTCCGCACGATTTGGATATCTACGACGTTGTTCGCGAAGGTAATTGCATAAGTTTTAAGACACGCAAGGCAGACCAAAAGATGACGATTGTCTACGACGAAGACTATCACGGTGGCTTTATCCATATGTTTCCGAGCAGCATCGACCATAGCGACCCGAAACTCGCCGCAAGCGGTTACGTCTACGACGAGGCTACGAAAACTCACTATTTCGCACCCGGATACCATAATTTATATAATAGTTATGACAACGGTATGCTTGCAATTTCGGGCGACACAAAAGTCTATGTGGCATCGGGTGCCGTTCTCAATGGCATACTTCGTGTGAGCGGCGGTGGCGGTGCCAAGATTTCCGGTAGGGGACTCGTGGCTACCAACCAACAAAACATTCTTTTGAGCGTGGATTGGTCGGGCGGTCCGATTGACGTCGAAGGCTTGACATTCCACGGACACCGCGCGCAGTGCTGGACAACTTGCGTTAGCAACTGCTATAACGTGCATTTCAATAATATCAATATTGTATCGACGCGTTGCGTATCGTCCGACGGACTCGATGTGGCAAACACGTCAAACAGTTCGTTCGAGAATATGTTTATCCACTCAGCCGACGACGCAATCGCCATCAAAGGTAACCAGAAAGGTGTGACATCGGAAAAGATGCCGAACAAAAACTTGCGATTCCGCTATATCCAGACGTGGAACGACTGTAACTGCGGTCTCGGTATCGGTGCCGAAACCAATTGCTACTACTCCGACATTCGTTTCGACGATTGCTACATACTTTTCCAACACGACGACGGCTACGGCGCTAATCATACGAAGTTCGACTATTGCGCTGCCATGAATATCTGCTCGCTCAGCAGTACATATTTCAGCGATATTCACTATGAAGATATATATGTCTATCACGCAGAGCGACTTATCGGAATGTGCTTCATCGACGACTTTGTGTTCGGCTCGATTAAGGGCGATATGTCGGGCGAGGGGTCGATTACCAACATTACGTTCAAAAACGTATTCAGCCCTTATAAGAGCGGAACGTCGATTGACAACAATATGCGTTTTGCCGCATGGACATCTGCTCCGGCAAAACCGATTCACTTTATCCTCTTCTACAACCTTGCCGTGGAGGGCAATCAGATACTCGACTATCGAAACCAATATAATACGTGGACCGACCAGGTGTGGGATTTGTTCTACGCAGGCGAATCCGCGCCGTGGATAAACACTTCGACCGAATCGGTCAGCATGGCTACCGAATGTTTGACACCCGTATCGGCGCAGGTGACTGTCGACGGCGGTGACTTGTACAGCGATATGCGCCTATCGATTGTTGGCGATGATGCCGGCTGCTTTACAATCGACAAGAGCACGATAGACCGCAAAGCCGGAGAAACGTCGGTGACTGTTGTCTACAATCCAACAGTCGCAGGACAGCATACGGCAATGCTCAACGTGGAGTCGGACGACATCGCGACTCGAACAATTGCGTTGACCGGAACTGCAACCAAGACTGCGGAAAGCGGCGTCGACGACGTGGCAAAAACAAATAGCAAAGTCGGAATCGTCTATTATAATAATGTAATAAGAGTTACGGGTACCGAACGTGCGCAAATCGAGGTATTCAACGCATTAGGAGCACTTGCCGCGTCGGCGCACAGTAGCGAGTTGTCGACCAATTTGCTTATCCCAGGAGTTTATGTGATAAAAGCCGTTACTGAAACTTCCGACGCCGCCACTCTCAAAATTATTATTCGATAGTCGACATACATATCAACTTTTAGAGCCTGTTTCAACGCAGGCTCTTTTTGTCGGCTTTTGAAATTGTCGACAAAAAAGCGTATCTTTGTGGCTCGGAAAGTATTGAAAGAACATTATGAGTAAAACCGACTTGTCAAACGAGTTAGCAAATCGATTGAATCGAGACATCGACGACGTCAAGGCTCTTCTTGAGGGCTTTGCCTCGACTGTGCGCTCTCGTTGTGGCGAAAATAGAACTGTGGCACTGCCGGGATTCGGCAACTTTATCCCGCAGAAGGAGGACGAACATATAGAGGTTGATGCTACGACAAACCGCCGTGTGCTTATGCCGCCTCGGGTGTCGTTGCGCTTCGAGCCGAGTACCATTTTGAAATCTAAAATTGCAGAGAAAGGAGGTCAGGATGGCAAATGATGTAGTAGTTTTTGCCGACTTGGTTGCTATGTTGGCAAAATCGACCGGAACTACGGAGGCTTTGTGCGATTCGTTCCTTCGCGAATTGTTGGCGCTCGGCGTGGAAAAACTCACGAACGGCGACGATTTCGCGGTCAAAGGTCTGGGCACGTTTCGTCAAGTCGACGGCGACGTAACTTTCGAAATTGACCGCAATTTCGCCGACGAACTGAACTCCGCATTCGATTGCTTTGAGCCGATAGAACTCGATGACGATTTCGACGAAGAAATGTTCGACGAGGCGGAACAAGAGCCTGCTCAGCCTGACGAGCCTGTGCAGCCGACTGCCGAGGAAGAACCGGAGGCGGAACTTCCGCCATTGCCCGTCGACGAGCCTGTAACCGAGGAGCAACAAGCCGACGAGCCGCAAGAGACTGAAACCGATGAGCCGGAAGTGCTTCCGCCGCCAATTCCCGAAGAGGACAGACTGCAGCCCTCGGAAACTCCCGTTGTCGAAACCGAAGAACCTACAATCGCCGAATCGACGCCCGTCGTTCCTGACGAGCCGGAAGATGACGAATACGGATATGATGACGACACGAACTCGAGCAAGCCTCGTTGGCGGTTGTTCGTCTATGGCATTGTTTGTGGTATTGCGGCTGCTGCGATTGCATTCTTTGCGTTGTCGTATTTTGGCATATTGACGACAACACAAGAGAAAACCGTCAATCCCGTAACTCCTGTTGCAACTGTTGCCGTCGATACGGTAGTCATAGACACAATCTATCCCATAAAGCCTCATGTCGTCGATACCGTTCCGGCGAAAGAGGTCGCTACCGAGAAGATTGATGAAAGCGAAAAAGAGCCTGAAGCAAAGCCGATTACGTGCAAAGTGAAGGCTTCTACAACTCTTTGCGACTTGGCTCGTCAATATTATGGCGATTATCATTTCTGGATTTATATCTATCAAGAGAACCGCGAAAAAATCAAAGACCCGAACAATTTGCAGTCGGGGATAGTCTTGGTGATACCGCCGGCTGAGAAGTACGGAATAGATGCGGGCAATCAAGCCAGCATCGACAAAGCCGCTGCGGGAATCGATGCGCTGAAGTGATTCTCGCCGGCTACTGCCAAAAAAAGCGATAGAGGCTGCTCATCACGGGCAGCCTCTATCTGAATTAGAATAGATTAGATTAGATTAGTTCAAAAATTGTTTTGTATATAACTTTCAGCGTTTGGACTTACGTCGCTTTCTGATTTTTTCGCATTCGTAAATGTGAATGTATTGTTAGCACCAAATTGAATATTTTTCGTTACTGAAGAAGGTGACGTATTATTATATGTATACGACCAATTTGTTTCTTTGACAGTCCAATAGTCCGGTGTGAGAGCTACAGTCTTTTTCAGAACAGTGTTTTCGTCGCCGTCGGTATTGGTAAATGCCTGTGTCATATAAGGTGTGCCTGAACCGTCTTGGTTGTTATGGAGTGTAAAGATTGCCGTTTCACCGCGTTTAAGGCCTTTTTTCGTTATGTCGGCATATACGAATTGATAGCCCAAAGCTACGGCTACATATCCGGTATAGGTGCGATCTACTATAATCATATCTTTGAGCTTTTCGCTTTTTTCCGCCAATAGGTCTCTATATCGTCCGGGGCAAACAGCCAAGCCTCCTTTAACTGCTTTAGAATAGTTTTCTTCGTCGGTCGGGAAGTCTTGCATCCAACGCAGATTCTTCTTCAATTCGGTCGGCAGGTTGAGTCCATCGAGGTTTGCTGTACTACTACTCCAAAGGT
>JAQXVL010000104.1 GCA_029224905.1 Bacteroidales bacterium | reverse complement strand
AGGACTAACTGACAACGCCTTAGCGCAATGCTCGCTCTTCCTCTTTGAAGGTAGGATTTACTACATTCTGCATCGTCATCGCTGTGCTCACGCTAATGCATTGCCATTTAGCCCTTTCGTAACGGAACAGTATGAATAATGTAGGTTAAATTATTTGGATTGTTGTTCGTAGACCAAAGTCATCGGCGGAAGGTCGCAAACTTCAGAAGGACCGAAGTATTGGATAGGACCGGGATAAACGTAGCAGGTCTCGCGAGCCCATTTTTCGCGTTTTGCAGCGAATTTTTGGAACGGACCGTCTTCGAGCTTAACAAGCGCCTTGCGGATAACCGGCTTTTGCTCGCCGTTGCGTTGCTCCATGTTCATCATCATTGTGATAGGAATACCGCCTGCCATCCATTGTACGGAGGGCTTGGTAAGGTTGCGAATAGACGACATATAGCCTGTAACGCCTGCCTTGATGAGTTGAGTAGCGTTCACGCCGAGTGCGTAGCAGTAGTCTGCATCGAAGTTGGTCGGCGCTGCGCAACGTCCTTCGTAGCCGAAGAAGTGGTGGAGAGGCTTGAACGAGCCGTTGTATTTGCCTTCAGCCTTCATATCAGCCAAGCGGTTGCCAACCATCTCGCTGAGGAGTTTTTCGGTCTCAATGAGCGAAACTTGCACATTTCCGTGCGGGTCGCGGTCGAGCGAAAGTTGGCGAGCCACGCCAAGAGGAAGACTTGCGTAGATTGCTGCATTAGCTTCCGTAAGGTGTTCGATGATGTATTTGCGTTGGTCGGCTGCTGCTGCAAATTCGTCTTTGTTCTTGGCGAGCAAGTCGTTGAGTTCGGCAATCAGAGCCTTCATTGCGGGAATAAACTCGATAAGACCTTCGGGGATGAGCACTGTACCGAAGTTGTTGCCGTCGGCAGCGCGTTGAGCAACGATGTCGGCAATGTAGTTGACAACGTCGTCGA
Source organism: Bacteroidales bacterium (assembly GCA_029224905.1). Taxonomy (GTDB): domain Bacteria; phylum Bacteroidota; class Bacteroidia; order Bacteroidales; family Muribaculaceae; genus Limisoma. Next base: position 18,679 of record JAQXVL010000104.1, on the reverse strand, counting down.
GAGTCATATTCTTCTCTTCAACTTCTTCCGAGATGATGCAGACGTTCGGTTGAGTTTGCAGAGCGCATTCCAAAGCGATGTGCGAAGCCGAGCGACCCATCAACTTGATGAAGTGCCAGTATTTCTTTGCAGAGTTGCAGTCGCGTTGGATGTTGCCGATAACTTCCGAGTAAACCTTGCAAGCGGTGTCGAAGCCGAACGACACTTCGATAGAATCGTTCTTCAAGTCGCCGTCGATAGTCTTCGGGCAGCCGATAACTTGTACGCCTGCGCCGATTTTCTTGTAGTATTCAGCCAACACGGCAGCGTTTGTGTTAGAGTCGTCGCCACCGATGATGACGAGCGCTTTGATGCCGAGTTGTTTTACGATTTCAAGACCTTTATCGAATTGTTCTTCTTTTTCGAGTTTTGTTCTGCCTGAGCCGATGATGTCGAAACCGCCGGTGTTGCGATAGTCGTCGATGATGTCGGCTGTCAGTTCGATATATTTGTGGTTGATAAGTCCGTCAGGTCCGAGTAAGAAACCGAAGAGGCGGCTGTCTTTGTTAATCGATTTGATTCCGTCGAAAAGACCGGAGATTACGTTGTGACCGCCGGGGGCTTGTCCTCCCGAAAGAATTACACCAACGTTGATGGCTTCTTTCGATTTGTTTTTTGTTGCCGAATCGGCTTCGAATCGAATAACGGGGAGACCATAGGTGTTGGGGAATTTGGCTTGGATTTCAGCCTGGTTGTCGACCGACTGAGTTTTTTCGCCTTCAATGACCTTAACAGCGCCGCTCAATGCCAAAGGAAGTTTCGGCTTGTATGCCGCACGCGCAATTTGCAATGGACTTTTGTTTGTCATATTATTGATGTTTAGTTATGTTTTGATTTTCTGCTTGCAAAGTTAATGATTTTTACGAAATAAATCAATCTGTTATTACTAAAAGTATTTGTGGTTTTTTCGGAATTTTTTTGTTGCAATTTGTGTTTGTCGAATAATTTGGTTTATTTTGTTATCCAATTATACAAAAACTATGGACGATAAAAAGAAATATAGAGCCTTGCTGCTTGCGGGCTTGGGCGTTGTAGGGCTGGTGCTCGTGTTCGTACTTCAACCGGAGCGCGGCAAGTGGTGGCGCCATTCCGGCGTGGTTTGGGCAACGGAATATCACATACAATATTACGGCGACCGCGATTATAGCGACTCGATTTTGGAGGTTTTTCGCCGCGTCGAAATGAGCGTTTCCGCATTTGCACACGAGTCGACCGTCTCGAAAATCAACGACAACCGCAGTGACTCGGTCGACGCCGTAATGGCTTATATGATAGAGCGTTCGCACGAGTTATGTCGCATCACCGGCGGCGCTTTCGACCCGACGGTACGTCCGCTGGTCAATGCCTGGGGCTTCGGCGACGACGATATGGCTCTGCCCGACACCTCGCAAGTCGATTCGCTGCTGCGGCTGGTCGGCATCGACAAGGTTAAGGTTGTTGCCGGCAAGGTCGTGAAGCAAAATCCGGCTACGCAGTTGGATTTCAGTGCAATAGCCAAAGGCTTCGGCTGCGACGAAGTCGTGAGAATGTTGAAGCGCAACGGCGTAGAAGATTGCTTGGTCGAGGTCGGCGGCGAGATTGCCATGGCGGGACGTAACTCCGAGAGAAAACTCTGGCGAATTTCGATAGATACGCCCGAATACAGCGCCGACAGCGTCAGCCGAGCGTCGATGTTGGCTTTCTCGATGAGCGACTGCGGCGTGGCAACGTCGGGCAACTACCGCAACTACCGCACTGCAGCCGACGGCACGCCCTACGGACACATAATCGACCCGGTAACGGGCTTTCCGCGGCAAACCGACGTGCTGAGCGCAACAGTTTGTGCACCGGATTGCACGACGGCGGACGCACTCGCCACGGCATTTATGGTGCTCGGACTCGAGCGCTCGCAAGCCATCGTCGACGCCAACCCCGACGTCAAAGCCGTGTTCATTACCGCCGACAAATCCGGCAGCCTAAAAACCGTATTCTCCAAAAATTGGAGCGAAGGTAAGAGGTGAGAGAGGGCATCTTCGATGCGGTTAAACGGCGCTAACACGCGGTTATTCGGCTGCTCCGATGTATTAATATTTTGACAATCAGCAGGGTAGGGTCGCGCCTCGGTGCGACCGGGCAGGCGTGTGAGGCAAATCGGAACGTGCTGGTATCCACAGCGTATCGAAGATACGATGAGAATGAAAAGCCCCGGAGGGGCGCCAATTGTGGGTAACGCCGGGTTCAGTGCCGGAGGTACTTAACCCGGTGATGGCCAGATGTATAGATAGGTCGAACCTCGGGAGAGGTTCGGTTGTGATAATGGAAAAAGGAATCAGAAATTAGAAACCTGAAATCGGTCTATAACCACGCCTACGGCGTCTACTATCACAACCGAGCATCTCCGAAGCTCGCACCTAATCAGATGATATTCACCAGGTTGAACCTCTCCGAGGTTAAACCTGGTGTTACCCACAATTGCTGTACCTACGGCACAGCTACCCCTGCCGAATCTTCGACACGGCAGGGGTTAAACATTTCCGAACATTATCCAATGTAAATCTAACTTTATTCGTTCTTGATGTAAATTTTTGTTGTGTCGTAGATGTATGGCTCCGAGAGTGGGAGCTTGAATGGAATGTGGGTGCTGATGTTTTTTAGGTAGTCGGCAGCTAATTGTTTGTTGTTGTAAGCAGCCGCCACGACGTAGAAGTTCTTTTTGCGGTCGGTCATAACGTAGGCTTCGCATCCGGCATTGCGTAGGCGATTGCACATCTCTTTGGCGTTGAAGATTTGCTTCATAGCGCCGACCACGACGTTGTATTTCTTGAGTTTAACGTCTTCGCCGTAGGCTTGCCAAGCGAGCCCGGTAACGATATTGACGGTGTCGTTGCCGACGACGGTGCCCTTTGGTGCTTGCATTGCCACGATGCGGTTGTAGGTGGTGCTGTCGACGCCTTCGCGCTCTTTGTCTTTGATTTTTGCTACGGCAGATTCGTACGATTGCCGATAGTTTTCTTCGGTGGTCTTGCAAGCGCAAACGAGTAGTGCGATGCAAAACAGTGTTAGTGTCTTCTTCATAATCAATTGTCTATAACCTGCATTTGCGGGTTGAAAAAAGCGGCGGGGCAACAGTTTGTCAAAACGTCTGTATGCCCACACCGCAATGTTGTTTGTTCGGTTTTAACGAATCGTGCTTTCGTAAGCCGGGATGTCGACCAATTTAATGTTGAATTTCAAATGCGAGTATGGCAGAATTGAGCCATATTTCTGCGAGCCGTAGCCTTGCGAGTAGGGAACGATAACCTCAACGGAGTCGCCCACGTGCATATTTTGCAGAGCCACAGCCCATCCGGTAATGACACCGCTAAGTCCAGCCACGCGATAGATAGAGTCGCCGTTTGCGGTCTGCGTAAACGAAGAGTCGAACGCTTCGTCGAGATAGTTACGACCGATGTATTTCACGTCGCAAGTCGACGTGTATTTGGGCGACAATTTGTTGGCTGTCAGTGAGCGGTCGTTCAGGAAACGCATAAGCACGTATGCGTTGTCGTCGAAGTCGGCGATATACTTGTTGTAGTACAGGTTGCCGTTTTCGTCAACACGAGCTGCTTGCTCGTCGAGCCATTCGTTGTTTGCGTTGCGCCAATCTTCATAGTATTCCCAAGTGTCTTTCTCGGGGTCGAGCGAGCATGCTTGGATGATAGCTATAAAGGCTATTAGCGTTAGAAATAGCGGTAATTTCTTCATTTGTTATTCAATTAAAATTCAATTTTCGGTGCTTTTTCGGCTCCTTCTTCTGCTTTGAATTGAGGTTTCTCGCTGAAGCCGAACCAGCTTGCATAGATAACGGTGGGGAATTTCTTTATCGAAGTGTTATACTCTTGCACGGCAACGGTGTAGCGCGTGCGAGCGGTTGCAATCCGGTTTTCGGTGCCTTCGAGTTGCACTTGCAGGTCGCGGAAATTCTCGTTGGCTTTGAGGTTGGGATATGCTTCCGACACGGCGAGCAGCGACTTAAGTGCTCCCGACAATTCGCTTTGGGCTTTTTGGAATTTCGCCAAATTTTCTTCAGTGAGGTTGTCGGCAGAGATAGTGATTTGAGTAGCTTTAGCACGTGCTTCAACGACACCTTCGAGGGTCTTCGACTCGTGTTCGGCATAACCTTTGACGGTCGACACAAGGTTGGGAATCAGGTCGGCGCGACGTTGATACTGTGTTTCAACTTCAGCCCACGCTTGATTAACGGCTTGCTCTTGCTCGACTAATGAGTTGTAGTTACACGAACTCAATGCGAAAACGGCAAAAGCGGCAAAGAATAACTGCTTAAGTGCTTTCATTGTTTGGTTGGTTTTGATTGGTTTATTGAAGCTTTTTGAGTAATTCCGTCATGCTGACTTCCTTGTCGAGAATACCGGCAAGTGCGTCGATGGCAACGCGCTCTTGCTCCATCGTGTCGCGGTGACGGATTGTAACGGTTCCGTCTTCGAGCGTTTGATGGTCGACGGTGATACAGAACGGCGTACCGATAGCGTCTTGACGACGGTAGCGTTTACCGATAGAGTCTTTTTCGTCGTATTGCATATGGTAGTCGAACTTGAGAGCGTCGATGATTTCGCGAGCCTTTTCGGGGAGTCCGTCTTTGCGCACGAGAGGCATAACAGCAGCCTTGATAGGCGCAAGCGGTGCCGGAAGGTGGAGCACAACGCGGGTTTCGCCGTTTTCGAGTTTTTGTTCTTCGTACGACGATGCAAAAATCGACAAGAACATACGGTCGACGCCGATACTTGTCTCGATGACGTACGGAGTGTACGATTGATTGAGTTCCGGGTCGAAGTATTGTATCTTTTTGCCGGAATATTTTTCGTGGTTGCTCAAGTCGAAGTTTGTACGGCTGTGGATACCTTCAACTTCCTTGAAACCGAACGGCATGAGGAATTCGATGTCGGTAGCGGCGTTAGCGTAGTGAGCAAGTTTCTCGTGGTCGTGGTAGCGATATTTTTCGTCGCCCAAGCCGAGCGCTTTGTGCCATTTCAAGCGAGTCTCTTTCCACTGCTTGAACCATTTGAGTTCTTCGCCGGGACGAACAAAGAATTGCATTTCCATTTGCTCGAATTCGCGCATACGGAAGATGAATTGGCGAGCCACGATTTCGTTACGGAAAGCCTTACCGATTTGTGCGATACCGAAGGGGATGCGCATACGACCGGTCTTCTGCACGTTGAGGAAGTTGACAAAGATGCCTTGCGCCGTTTCGGGACGAAGATACACCTTCATTGCGCCGTCGGCTGTGCTACCCATCTCGGTGGAGAACATCAAGTTGAACTGACGCACTTCCGTCCAGTTTTTCGTGCCGGAAATCGGGCAAACTATGCCGTAGTCGAGGATAATCTGACGAAGCTCTTCGAGGTTCATGTCGTTCATCGCTTTGGCAAAGCGTTCGTGGAGTTCGTCGCGTTTAGCCGCATGCTCGAGCACGCGCGGGTTGGTCTGACGATAGAGCGCTTCGTCGAACGAGTCGCCGAATCGTTTAGCCGCTTTGGCAACTTCTTTGTTGATTTTGTCGTCGAATTTTGCAATCTCGTCTTCGATGAGCACGTCGGCGCGATAGCGTTTCTTCGAGTCGCGGTTGTCAATCAACGGGTCGTTGAAAGCGTCAACGTGTCCCGAAGCTTTCCAAATGGTCGGGTGCATAAAGATTGCCGAGTCGATGCCCACGATGTTTTCGTGGAGCTTGGTCATTGCATCCCACCAATATTTCTTTATGTTGTTTTTCAGTTCAACACCATATTCACCATAATCGTAAACTGCCGACAGACCGTCGTAGATTTCACTTGAGGGGAAGACGTAGCCGTATTCTTTTGCGTGCGCTACAATCTTTTTAAATAAGTCTTCTTGTGCCATTTATCTAATATTTTTTCGTTTTATCGTACTTTTAAGGTGCAAAGTAAGCGAAAATTTCTGATTTATTTCGTATTTTTGCAATGGAAAAAATAAAATTGTGATTATTTGATAAATAAACCGCAATTTTAACGACCAATAACCTTCGAAAACCGAACAATATAGAGCGACATCAATATGAACGATGAGATAGACAATATCGACGACTTGACCACAGACGATGGCGAAGTGTCGGCGCACTCCAGCTACGTTGTGCCCACGGATAAGAATACACATTTGTCGGGAATGTACCAAAATTGGTATCTCGACTACGCTTCGTACGTCATCCTTGAGCGTGCCGTGCCTCACATCAGCGATGGCCTTAAGCCGGTGCAGCGACGCATACTCCATTCGATGAAAGAACTCGACGACGGACGCTTCAACAAGGTGGCAAACGTCGTCGGCAATACGATGAAATATCACCCCCACGGCGACCGCTCTATCGGCGATGCGCTTGTCCAACTCGGGCAGAAAGATTTGCTGATTGAATGTCAAGGTAACTGGGGTAACATCCTTACCGGCGACGATGCGGCGGCGCCTCGTTACATCGAGGCGCGTCTGTCGGAATTCGCTCTCGAAACGGTTTTCAACCCCAAAACCACCGAATGGACGCTATCTTACGACGGTCGCAAGCCCGAGCCGGTCACGCTGCCAATCAAGTTTCCGCTGTTGCTTGCTCAGGGTGCAGAAGGTATTGCCGTCGGACTCTCGTCGAAGATTCTACCTCATAACTTTAATGAAATACTTGATGCCGCAGTGGCTTATCTGCGCGGCGAAGAGTTTCAGCTCTATCCCGATTTCCCGACCGGCGGTTTTATCGATGTGTCGAAATACAACGACGGCGAACGCGGCGGCTCGGTGCGTATTCGTTCCAAAATCGATAAAATCGACAATAAAACTCTCGAAATCACCGACATCCCGTACGGAAAAACTACCGGTACGCTTATCGATTCGATTATCAAGGCGCAGGAAAAAGGCAAAATCAAGATTCGCAAAGTCGACGACAACACTGCCGAGCGTGCCGACATCATCGTCCATCTTGTGCCCGGTACGTCGAGCGACAAAACTATCGACGCGCTCTACGCTTTCACCGACTGCGAAATCAGTGTGTCGCCCAACTGCTGTGTGATTTCCGACAAAAAGCCGCATTTCCTTACCGTCAGCGATGTGTTGCGCAACAGCGTCGACACCACAAAATCGTTGCTCGAAAGCGAGTTGAAGATTCAGCGTGCCGAGCTCTCCGAAAGCCTGCTTTTCGCTTCGCTCGAAAAAATCTTCATCGAAGAACGTATATATAAGGATAAGGAATACGAGCAGAGCAAAAACGAAGACGATGCAATCAAGCACATCACCAAACGTCTAAAGCCATTCGCCGAAAGCTTTGTGCGTCCGATTACTCGCGACGACGTGGCGAAACTGCTCGACGTCAAGATGCGCCGCATCATTAAGTTCAACAGCGAAAAAGCCGACGCCAACATCAAGTCGCTCAACGACAAAATTGCCGAAATAGACAACAATCTCGCGCACCTCGTCGAATATACCATCGATTGGTATCTACACCTTAAAGAAAAATACGGTCACGAGCATCCCCGCAAGACCATCATTCGCAATTTCGACAATATCGTAGCCTCCAAAGTTGCCGAGGCAAACGAAAAACTCTACATCAACCGCGAAGACGGCTTTATCGGTACGGGCATGAAGAAGGACGAATTCGTCTGCAATTGCTCCGACATCGACGACATCATCATCTTCTTCAAAGATGGTAAATACAAAATCGTCAAAGTCGCCGACAAGGTTTATGTGGGCAAGAATATTCTCTACCTGAACGTGTTTAAGCGCAACGATTTGCGCACCATCTACAACCTCGTCTATCAAGACGGCAAGGGCGGTCCCGTGCTGATGAAGCGCTTTGCCGTGACGAGCCTGACGCGCGACCGCGAATACGACATGACGCGCGGAAAGAAAGGCACAAAAATCTGGTGGTTTTCGGCGAATCCCAACGGCGAGGCTGAAACGCTGCGCGTAACCCTCAAAGAAAAGCCGCGCTTGAAAAAGTTGCAGTTCGACATCGACTTTGCCGACATCGCCGTCAAAGGCAAAGGCGCAATCGGCAACCTCGTTACCCGCAACGACGTACACCGCATTTCGCTCAAAGAGCGCGGAACGTCGACCTTGGGCGGACGCGAAGTGTGGTTCGACCCCGACGTGCTGCGCCTAAACTATGACGGCCGCGGATTCTCGCTCGGCGAATTCTTCGGTAACGACCTGGTGCTCGTTGTTCTGAAAAACGGACAATTCTATACGTCGACCTTCGACGCCACAAACCACTACGAAGACAACATCCTCTTTATCGAGAAATTCCGTCCCAAAGTGGTATGGACCGCCGTGCTCAACGACGCCGATCAGGGCTATCCTTACATCAAACGCTTTGCCTTCGAAGCAACCGCAAAGAAGCAATCCTTCATCGGCGAAAATGCCGACTCGCAACTACTTTTGCTTTCCGATAAGAAGTATCCGCGATTCCGCGTCACGTTCGGCGGCGCCGACGAGTTCCGCGAGCCTCTTGTGGTCGACGCTGAAGAATATATCGGCGAGAAAAGCTTCAAAGCCAAAGGCAAGCGACTTACAACCTTCACGGTCGGAAATATCGAAGAAATCGAGCCGCGCGAAGTGCCTGAAGAAGAAATCGAAACGGTTCCCGAAGTCGACATTCAGCCCGCCGACGTTGTAAAAAGCGACGATGTGATTAACCAAAACGATGTGCGCGACGAACTAACCGGTCAGATGCGCTTGTTTGAAGATGAGATTTAGTGTGCTACATAAGTCGTTGCGATTCTGTGCGTTAGCAATAGCAATGTGCGTGGCGTCGATGCTCGCTGCCGCCGAACCCGACAGCACCGCCGTGGTGCGCTCTGTGAGCACCGCCGTGACGCTAAACGCCGGGTCGACGCGTAACTTAGACACCTACCTCAGCCCGATTCGCTACCAAGGTGCGCACATCGGAGTTGCCTACGAGCATTTGCGTGCCACGCGATTCCGCCCGCAGTCGTGGGTAAATCAAGTCAATACAACCTTTGGCTACGACAACATTGACAACCTCGTCGGCAACAACACGATGCACTTCCTGCTCCTCGACATCGATTGGTTGATGCAGCACCGTTGGCGCAACGTCGGCGTCGAGAATTTGGATATATTCTTCGGTCCACGATTGGCATTCCAAGGCGGAATAAACTATAATCCGCGCAACTCCAACAACGTCTGTTCGCCACAAATCTATCTCAACGTCGGCGCAACTGCAATGGCATCCTATCGATTTAAGGTAGGGAAGTTGCCTGTCACTGCGCGCTATCAGCCATCGATTCCCGTCGTCGGGTGCTACTATTTGCCCGACTACGACCAGTCGTTCTACGAAATCTATCTGGGCAACTACCGCAATGCCGTCAACTTCGGCTGGTGGGCAAACCGCTTCGATATGGACAACCTGATTTGTGCCGACCTGCATTTCGGTGCATCAGCGCTGCGCATCGGCTACCGCAACTCGTTTACCACCATTTGGAAAAACAATATCAGCGTAAACCGTTGCGTGCATTCCTTCGTGCTCGGCGTCAGCCGGGAGACCATACGCTTCAATCCGCGAAAAGGATACAACCAAAAAGCCCGAATCATTTCAGCGACGTATTGACGAGTTGATGCGTTGAAGAGTTGAAGAGATGATGAGTAAATATGCCGGCGTGCAAATAAATAGCGCGTCTTGGGGTTAGACGCGCTTGCGTGTGCTTTTTGGTACGTTCCACCTTAACCTAATTAGATTAATTCCTGTACGTTTTCGTTGCAGAGATTTTTCGAAACATCAATTCTTACGGTGTGTCCGGATCTAAAGTTCCCATCATTTTGTGTTGATATGCAAATTTAATTTCTGCTATGAGCAAAAATCGCGTATATAGCAGTTAAATAAAGTTAATCATTGAGAATTTCTTGCCAAATAATTATGTTATACAACATATTTTTGTAACTTTGCATCAGTTTTTCATGGTATTAGATTTTAAGGTAGGAAGGATATTTGTCGTGAGATAAATATTCTTTTTTTATGTGGATAGGTAAAGACGTAATAATTGCTGACCTCGATTGACTAAATTCGAGGTCAGCAATTGTTGTGTACAATAACCAATAAAAATATTTTAGATTTCCGACGGATGCTAATGAGTCGATTCCGTTTCCAGGAGTTTTGTTACGTCGGCGGGGTTGAGCGCCCACTCGTAGGTGTAGGCTTCATCGGCGGTGTCTGCCGTTTCGGCTAACGTGAGTCCTTGGGCTTCGGCTTTCATCTCAAGGAGTTCGCCTATCGATAGTTTTGCCTCAAGTCTGCGAAGCAATGCCTCGATGTTTGCGTCGTTGAGGTTTTGTAACGTCTGTGATGTGAACGACATTTCGAGCCATACGATTTCGCGCTTTTCAACGTCGAGCACTCCGAAAACAAGTCCTTTAGTGAGGTCTTCCTCGCTGATGCGAACCATGTGCTGAACGCATGCCGGGGCATATGCTACGCCGTTGTCGGCGCATATTTTCATTGGAAAGGCTGAGTCCATCCAACCGACGACAATATTCGGAGAAAGGCTTCCTACGGTGTAGGCATTGCAGGTGAATATGGCATATCGTGCTCCGGCTGCTTCAAGCTCGGGTAGCGACAATTCTATATATTCTGCAGTGCCGACCAACTCCGGAATTCTTTGGATGTCGCCGGAATGTTTGGCGCCGGTGCAAGTCAGGTTGTAGAATGCACAATCTTCAAATATGTCAGGATAGGTGATTCGGCAACTCAAGTCCATGTCGAGGTGTTGTGCGTGTAAGCCTTTTCCCCACTGGAGGAATAGTCGCACGGCATCGCCTTCGACCGGGAAGCGTGTACCCATCAATGCGCACGAGGTGTCTTGAATGGTGGTTGCGCGGTCGCCAACGCTGACGGGGATGTTGTACAACGTTTTATCGATATAGATGGTCTTTGCCTCTGTTTGCTGAGCGGCAAAACGTTTTCTCATCGAATCGCGATAAAGGATGTAGATGGCTTTCACCATTGCGTTGCGCTCTTCGTCGCTGTAGAGTGCCAACAGTTTGTTGGGCTCAATCTCGCGGGTGACGCCTGTTATTGGGCGAGCAATGCGTGTCTCGTTGGGGTCGAAGTATCGTTCCGCAGCATTTCCCAACGAAAGCAACAAGCGTGAGGGCAGTTTGTCGGCGATTTCGTTGAATGCGCTAATGACTTTTTCGCTTCCGAAGCGGAGCATCGTTGCAAACAGGCAACGCGCAAAGAGTCCGGGACGTTCTTTCAACAGCGTCAGAACCGTGTCGGCATCGTTCTCCGAGCGTGCTTTGTCGACGCGACCTTGCCACGTCGTGTAGTCTTGTCGATAGAACACGTCGAGAATCTCAGCCAGATGGTCGAAGCCGTTCTTGCGCGAGTATTCACCCAGGCGGAGTGCTCGAATCATACGTACCCACATTCCTCGCTTGGGATTCATATTTTCGGCTGCTTGTTTTGCGGTCATCGGTACGGCATTAAGCCACGATGCAACGCGCAGACATGCTTTGCGGTCGTACTTCAGCATCAGTTGCTCTTTCTTGCTCCGGGCAGCGTCTTCGCTGCGGTCAAGCGGTCCCCGGATATGGCTGTAGTTCTTACGAGCATTGGCGATGAGTGTCTTCGGTTCGATAATCTGAACGTAGCCGGTTTTCTCATACCAGAGGTAGCGCAAGATGTCAGTCGGGGTCTTAAGCAGCTTTGTTGCTTCGTCTGCTTTATTCTGCTCGACCAACGACTTGATGACGAGCATTGCCGTTTCTTTCATGGCAATATCGGCATTTTCCGGCAATGGCAATTCGTGCAACAGCAGTTCGAGCGAATCTTTCTGAGTCGCATCGAGAGGTGTAGCCGAAGTCAGAAGCGACGCGAACAGGTGGTTCATGTCGTCGGCGGTGAACAAGCGCAGTCCTTTCAGCTTGCTTACCTGTCCTTTGATGACAAAGTCGGCAGTCGTAAACGGCGTACCGCAAAACGGGCAACCATTGTAGCGCTCAATCGGGAAAGTTCCTTCCGGAATAATGTGTCCGCAAGGAAGAGTTGTTCCCTTAATGTCGAACTCCTTGCCAAAAATGTTGGCAAACAGTGTGATTAGATGGTCTACAATGGTTTCGCCCGTAGGGATATTCCACTCTTTGACGAGCGGAGCCCAGTTCAGTCTTATTCCCATTACGTCGTCGATGCATTCCGTGATTTCTGCAAGACGGTCTGTAGCAACTGTATTAAGAGCGTGCAGCAATTCTTCGCTGACGCAGAATCCGTTCTCCTTCAGTCGGGCAACGAAAGCCAGTACCGGAGCGGTTGCTTCGGATGTCATGTCGATTTCCTTGCGATTGACGTCGAGGAAAATTGCTTGGTAGCGCAAAGCTACATTTGTTAAAGTTCGGTTGTTCATAATGTTTTAATAAAAAGGTAATTGGCAGGCATCCACATATTGTTTGTTAGCCTCAACGAAGGCGCATAGAAGTATGCCTGCCTTGACCTTGTTAATACTAAGAGGTAATTGAACGACTAAAAACCTGCTTGGGTGTCTAAAAACTATAGAAGTAAGTCGTTCTTGGACCTCTCTGTCTATTCTTTTTGGTGCGGAGCAGAGTCGGACTGCCGCCTCGTAGTGCCTATAGCGCTCGCCGGAGCAATGCCGCTGTCGGCACTCTGTCCGCAGTGCTTCCGCACCAATTCTATCCTTTAATCACGGCTACCGGGAGTAGCTTTGTCTTCACTTTTACAAGGTCTGCTTCGTTTGCAATAACCTCGTCTATGTCCTTGTAAGCTCCCGAAGCCTCTTGCAAGTCGTCGCGACTGCGAACCGCATGGACGATACCTTTGGCTTCAAGCATCGCTATTTCTTGCTGCAAATCCAGAGTCTCGATAGCCGATTTTCGCGACAACAAGCGGCCGGCTCCGTGTGAGCAAGAGCAGAACGATTCCGGGTTGCCCAAGCCTTCCACTATGTAGGAGGCAGTACCTTGCGAACCTGGAATGATACCCGTTACGCCTTTGCGAGCAAGTGTTGCACCTTTGCGATGCACAATCACGTCGCTATCGAAGTGATGCTCGATGGCTGCGTAGTTATGAGCAATGTTAATCATCGGCTCAAATTCTACCTCTTTTATCGAATCGGCAATGATCTCCTCAATGCGTTCCATCATCAACTTCCGGTTACAAAGCGCAAACGCGACGCAGTACTGCATTTCATTCCAATACATATCGAACTCCTGCGTTTGGCGAGCGAGGAAAGGCATATGTACCTCCGGCGATACCGCCGAATACCATCTCTCATTCAGTTTGGCGGCAATCTCGTTGTAATAATCGCCGACTTGTTTACCGAGGTTGCGCGAACCGGAGTGAATCATAATCCAGAGCGTATCCTCTTCGTCCTTCTGAAGCTCAATGAAGTGGTTACCACCTCCGAGCGTACCGATTTCGTAGCGAATTGCATGTTGGCGACGTTTTACAATCTCCATCTTGTCGATGTCGAAGCCTTCCGGCAAGTATTTTTCGTCTTGCAACTCTTTGTGGTGATTCTTGCCCAGCGGAATGCGTCGGCGAATCCCCCTCATAATCTTTTTGCGTAATACTTCAGCGGGAATCTCACTCGCTTTCAGATTCGTCTCGACAGCACACATTCCACAGCCGATGTCGACGCCAACAGCGTTAGGTATTACCACATCCTTGCATGCAAGCACACCACCGATAGGCATTCCTTTACCGGCATGCACGTCGGGCATGATGGCAAGGTGATGGAAGAGGAAGGGAAGGGTAGTCAGATTCTCGATTTGACTCATTGCCGACTCTTCCACTTTGTCCGTCCAAATTTTGACGGGTCGGTTGTTAATCACTTTTACTTCCATTGTCTTTCGTTTTTAAAATTAATAATAAGTGGTGCCTCGTAGCTCAGTTCAATTCATATACGTTGTGTTTTATTCACGTTGCAAAGGAAAATACACACTACGTAATCTTTTTGCGTAGCTGAAAAAATTTTTCAAAAAACTGATAAAAAAGTGATTTTTACGAGTTTTACGCAAATAGGTTGCGTAGAAGTACTTGTCTTACAAAGAATAACTGATTGATGCTTGGATGAAAGGTTGGGTTTTTTTGCTTATCCGGCAAATTTCGTTATCTTTGATACCGTTAGGGGCGTCCGAAAGCCACAATTAACGCATACCCCCGACGGCAATAGCCTTTGCCGAACACAGATAAATAGAAGTTTTGACAATAAAACCCGATAAAAAGATGAAAATTTTTGACAATCTATTTGAAAGAAACAAATTTTTAAAGCGCAAGGCAGTCGACGAGCCGGCGAACTTAGCCCAACTCGACAAAATTCCGGGCGAGGGCGGCTATTGCCACTTCCCGAACGTGTCGAGTCGCATCAAGTTCGATTTATGGCGCTCCGAACTTGGCGGCTGTTGCGTCACATTAGTGCTCGACGACCTCTTGGCATCGACAAAGCAAGGGAAAGGCATTATCTACGTTGTACTTACCGAAAATTCTAATGTAGAAAGCTATGTCAACCTTGGTACGATAGAGATGATAAGCAGCGGCATACGCTACAAAGGAAGTTGTCGCCACCGAGAGTACGACGTGATGCTCTTGGACGTCGACAGCCGATGGATTAAGCCGACATTACACGTGCCCGACGACCCGATAAGAGGCTTTTTATGGCATGAAGAATGGGTTGAAAAGAATACATTCCACGACGTAGCCACCAAACAATTAGGCGGCGACGTCGTGCTCAACTTTGCAGTCTGTGGAGAATTCTTCTTGTCGATATACTTCAGCGAATCGCCGACCGACGAACTTGTGCACATCTTCACCAAAGACTTCTGCTGCAAATAGCCCCGCCCGCCGGAGCCTTGCCACGGAGAAGTATCCACAAATGGCACGAGCAAAATGCCTGATTTATTTAGAAATAACCATTTTGAGTAATTAAGACATATTAACAAAAGAGCTATGAATTTTTGTTTAAAATTATCTTTGAATTCGAAAAAAATATATAAATTTGTGCATTGTAAAAGGAGTTTAGATTTATGTTGTAACACTATGTTTGTGTTATGTACCCCAAGATCAACCCCTTCGCTTTATAGTTCAATTATCTTTCAATTGCGAATATGAGTTAAATGAGAAAAATGTCAGAGCGTGTCATTTGAATAATGTGTATGATAAAGAAATTATTGGCATTTATAATAATAGCATTTCAATCCCTTGTGCTGTATTCTCAGGGCGGCAATACCGGGTATGGAGGAGATGAGCAGACTGAATTTGTCTCATTAACGGAACGTGTGCTAAAGATTGAGAAGAAGCATGACGCATTTAATTTGTATCTCAACTTTAGCGGTGCCGGCGGTGTTGAGGTCGGTGGCGGTGACAGAAAAACGGGGTTCAATTGTAAGCAATTGAGGCTGGAAATAAAGGGCAATCTGACAAGTCGTTTGTATTATAGGCTTCGACATCGGCTCAATAAGGCAAATTATGCAGCAGGAGAAGACAATTTTGCCAAGGCTACCGACTATATGATGGTGGGATATCGATTTAATGACCATTGGACTGTACAAGCAGGCAAAATGTGCCAGTATTGGGGAGGATATGAGTTTGATGCTAATCCAATGTATATTTACCGGTATTCTGATATGATAGATAATATTGATAGCCCTAAGGCCGGTCTTGTAGTTATGTATAAGCCAATAGCCTCTCAGGAATTTATTGTTGAGGCTTCAAATTCTCGGAATGAGAGCCTTGAAACGTCTTTCCCGGGTATTAGTGCCCAAGGAATCAAGGATACGAGAGCTCCTCTTGCTTATATATTTAATTGGAATGGAAATTTTGCGAAAAATAAGGTTCAGACAAGATGGTCGTGGGGATTAAGAACGCTTGCCGAAGATACCTATTCGCGTCAAATGGTCATTGGTCAACGACTGAATCTTCCAAAGTTTCAATGCTATATCGATTATTCATATGAGAATGACGACATCGACCGTATGGGAATCATTACACGAGAGGTCAAACATTTATTGCCAAAAGACTATAGCTATTTTGAAAAAGTAGACTATCATTCTATAGTAGCAAAGGCTGATTGGCAATTTGCAAATAAATGGAATGCTTATGTTCAAGGTATGTATGAAACGGCAAGTGTACGTAAAGATATTCCGGAATTGAAAAACTATCGAAAACACTGTAGCTACTTTGCAGGAGTAGAGTACTATCCGGATAAATCACAAGACTTGCGTGTTTCCTTGTCATATCTTGGTCAGACATATAGTTACACGGGCAAATGTGGACTTAATGGCCATAATGAGAGTCGTATAGAGTTGGGTTTAATGTATAGAATAAAATGTTTTTAAGAGATTTATTGATATGAAAGTGTTGCCAAATATAGTGAAAAGACTATTCAAAAATAATATGCCTTTCCCTTCGCAATTGTGGAGGAACTTCTTTACTCGCAAATCTATTATTTTTGTATTGCTCCCATTGTTTGCTCTATTGCTCATTTCTCTATTGTTAGATTATGTATTGAGTATAATGATTGAGCCTCAAGATATGAGCTTTGATTATAATATTCTAAATAATTTGTTTAATCTTAAGAATCTAAGCAGTTTTTTTAAAACCCTTAACAATAGCCCTTTGTTCAAGATTTCCTTTGTTACAACAATAGTTAGTTTTGGAATTGCGTTATGCCGAACATTGACAGATATATATAGCGTAAAAAGAAAAGAGGCGGCTATTACCTTATGCCAAATTTTAATATTGGTATTAATCGGGGTATGGATTTTAGCATTGTTTATGATTTTTGATTTAAGAGAAGATACAACAAACAAGGCAATATTAGGAGGAATAGGTTTTCTATTGGCTTTGATATTCCAGGACACAATTAAAGGTGTGGTTTCGTTTATTCATCTACGGTTTAATCACCAACTTCACATTGATGACTGGATACAAGTACCGGGAAAGGGGGTAGATGGGGAAGTTAGACACGTATCGCTTACCAACGTGACGATATCGAATTGGGACACTACTACTTCTTGTATTCCTACGAGCATGTTATATTCCGAGCATTTTATAAATCTCAAAAATATGATGGATGGCAAGACCTTTGGCCGCCGAATGTATATGACTTTTATCTTTGATACAAACTGGATGCATCCTCTTTCTGATGATGAAGTTTCCAAGCTTATTGTACGGCTCCGCAAGGAATCTGATGTGTTTGACTATATGCCGGAGAATGAAATTAAGGCCGGTCAGATAAATGCACAGTTGTTTAGACTGTATCTTTATCATTGGTTGATGAATCATCCTCATATTTCGCAACAACCTCGGCTGATCGTACGGTGGCGAGAGCATCAAGAGAATGGTATGCCGCTACAAGTTTATGCCTTCATCACGGATAGTAGTTTGGCTTCGTTTGAATGGCAACAGTCGCAGATTATTGAGCATATCATTAAATCGCTTAGATGGTTTGGACTTCGATTGTACCAGAACCCGTCAAGCTTTGATGTAAGCAATAGCAATATATTCTTAACAAAAAGTCCCGCAAATTATGTGGATTAATCAATCGTTAAAAAACAGTAACACAGTGGAGAATTATCAAGAAAATCCTTTCAAGTTTTTAAAGGTCGGGGATACAAATCAGGAGGCTAACGCTGTCGTTAGAAATTGGTACGTTGCACGCGATTATGTAATTAAGAATATGCATCTATGCGACCATGTGTTTGAGCCTGGAGACACCGGCCATCTACATGTGGTGATTCCAAATGACTCACCACGTATGTTGTTCATTGCACGGCAGGTCGCTTTAATGTCTCATTTCCTCAATTTTAGAGATGACT
This sequence comes from Bacteroidales bacterium, assembly GCA_029224905.1. GTDB lineage: Bacteria > Bacteroidota > Bacteroidia > Bacteroidales > Muribaculaceae > Limisoma. The sequence goes on along the minus strand of JAQXVL010000104.1, from coordinate 826 downwards.
ACACTGACGAGTCGGAACGTCGTAGAACTGTAATCACTATTGTGAGCAATAAACAAAACATTAAGGAGGCGTTGGAGCACGAGGACTATCTATGCAATCTCCCGAAGTGTTGCAAGTTTGTGAATATAGATGGTACAATAACAAATGAGAACTCCTATATAGACATAGAAATACATATAGCGAGAGATCTCCCTCGAATTGATCCGGAGGATATTAATACGATATTGGTAGATGCTGCGCAGGTAGATGCTTATTTCGAAGAGTTTGATGTGGCACCTGATGATAATCCCATTTTCCGTATCGATACGAGAAACGCTTTCTATTCAAGCAAGGTATACGACATCGGAGCGGCTTATGCTAATATCCCGGCTGAGAATATTCATTGTATCGAACGCTATTCAAGGGCGTTGAGAATCTTTAGGGACGATGTGTTGAATAAACCATTTGTTCCTATGTTTGATGAAGAGAAGTATTCAATGGTTCGAAGCCACCAATTAGGCATTTATTCCATCAAAATGGATATATCAAATATCTTATGCGCTGATTGTTTTGAGATTCGTAAGAAGAGTATCGAAAAGATTTGTAAAGGCAGAGAGGCAACTCGTGAAGATTGGGAAGCTAATATCGAAATGCTCTCAAGGAGTGAACATGCTCGATGGGTGGTAGAGAAACTTATTTTGGGATATCGTCCGCTTTCTGTAGAAGAGAAGTATCATTTGGAAAATCTTCATATAGAGTTTAAGTCTGCTATGAAAAAGAAGAAATACTTGAATGGGCTTAAAAACAGAGACAAAGATCCGGCGCATATTGATATATGTTCTTATGC
>JAQXVL010000103.1 GCA_029224905.1 Bacteroidales bacterium | reverse complement strand
CGGAGTCTTTTCAATCTCCAAGCAGGGGTATGCAACGCCCGGCGAATATGCCAACGACAAATCGTTTTGCGATGAATAAGGTTTTGTGGGAATTGTCTCTATCTTGCCCGGACGCCCATTCTTATGGTAATCCAAAGCCATCTCCTTAGTTACTTTTGACATACTTGTATTATTTATCTATATTACCAAACAGCGTCAGTCATACGCACATTTGCGACTAATAACGACCACAAAGTTACTCATTATTTTCTGTGTTGGCAACTAATTCACCCTTTTACCTTAACATTTTTTGTTAATTTTACGTTTCCTATTACATTTTATTAGTAATATTGGCATATTTGTATATTTTTAAATATCAATTACACTATTTATAACCTTTTCGTGTCTATATTTTGTCGAAAGCCTGGCTAAGGTCGGCTATAAGGTCGTCGACGTGCTCCGTACCAATCGACAAGCGAACTGTGCCGGGATAGATGTCTTGCTCGAGAAGTTCTTCGGGGCTCAATTGTGAGTGTGTTGTGCTTGCCGGGTGGATAACGAGCGACTTAACGTCGGCAACGTTTGCCAGAAGCGAGAAGATTTTCAAGCTATCGATAAAGCGGTAGGCTTCCTCCTGACCGCCAGCAATCTCAAACGTAAAGATGCTACCGGCTCCGTTGGGGAAATACTTATTGTAGAGAGCGTGGTCGGGGTGTGAAGCCAACGACGGGTGATTGACCTTGCGCACCTTCGGATGATTCTTCAAGAAATCTACCACTTTAAGAGTGTTTTCAACGTGGCGCTCCACGCGAAGCGACAGTGTCTCGAGCCCTTGCAAGAGGATGAAGGCGTTGAACGGGCTAAGCGTTGCACCGGTGTCGCGCAGCAAAATGGCACGAATACGCACTGCATATGCTGCCGGTCCGGCTGCGTCGACAAAGCGAACGCCGTGATAGCTTGCCGTAGGCTCGGTCAATTGAGGGAATTTGCCGGATGCCACCCAGTCGAATTTGCCGGAATCGACAATTACGCCACCCAACGAAGAGCCGTGACCGCCGATAAACTTCGTAGCCGAATGGACAACGATGTCGGCACCGTGCTCTATCGGGCGAATCAGATAAGGCGTTCCGAACGTGTTGTCGACAATCAACGGAATCTTGTTTTCGTGTGCAATTGCCGCAACTTTATCGATGTCGATAATATTGCTGTTCGGATTACCGAGTGTCTCAATGTAGATAGCCTTCGTGTTGGGGCGAACGGCGGCACTGAAGTTATTCAAATCCGACGGGTCGACAAAGGTTGTCTCAATACCGTAAGGGGGAAGTGTATGTTCCAAAAGATTGTAGGTTCCGCCGTATATAGTCTTTGCAGCCACGATGTGGTCACCTTGACCTGCTATGTTAAGGATAGAATATGTAACGGCAGCAGCGCCCGAAGCAACTGCAAGACCTGCCACACCACCTTCGAGTGCGGCTACGCGGTCTTCAAACACGCCCTGCGTAGAGTTGGTCAACCGACCATAGATATTGCCGGCATCTTGCAAGCCAAAACGCGCTGCGGCATGTGCCGAGTTGTGGAATACGTACGACGTGGTTTGATAGATAGGTACTGCACGGGCATCGGTTGCCGGGTCGGCTTGTTCTTGTCCTACGTGTAACTGAAGTGTCTCGAAGTGTAATTTGTTTGTTGCCATAATATTTTCGTTTTTTGTTATTTTCTACGGCAAAGTTACATCCGGTAGATTTTTAACACAACAAAAAGCCATTTATTTAGATATTTTTTCTACTTTTACAACAAACAGCAGAAAATAAACAAACAAAACACCACAAAAAGACAAAAGTATCAGAAAAATCATCTTATGGACTCACTGGACAAAATTGACATCGAGATTTTGCGTTGCTTGCAAGAAAACGCACGGCTGACCACAAAAGAACTTGCCGCAAAAGTACACCTGTCGACTACGCCGGTCTACGAGCGCCAGCGCCGACTCGAACGCGAAGGCTTCATACGCCGATATGTCGCCGTGGTCGATGCCGACAAACTCAAGAAAGGATTCATCGTGTTTTGCTCGGTCAAACTGCATCCGCTGAACCGTGACATTGCCAACAACTTTTGCGAACGCATACGAACAATCCCCGAAGTAACGGAATGCTACAACATCTCCGGACAATACGACTATTTGTTAAAAATCTGCGCCCCCGACATGAAATACTACCAACAATTCGTACTCAACGTGCTTGGGCAGATTGATTGCGTCGGCTCGATTGAGAGCACCTTCGTGATGGAGCATGTGAAATATGAATACGGCGTACCTCTCGACCGATAGCCCTGTCAATTGCCCGAGAAAAGCGTCGTAAAGCCCACCAAACGGTCGTAGCGGCATCCCGCCGGGCGATGGTAGACGTAAACAGTGTATTCGTTGACGGTCTGATAAAAATCGCCCTCTACGACTGCCGGATTGGGCTTTCCGCCGTCGGCGACCCAAAAATATTGATAGTTGTACGAACCCATCTTCACGAGCATCTCAGCCTCGTAGCGTTGCTCGTTGTGGTTATAATACATACGGTTCGCCGGATTGCATCGGTCTTGCGTAAACTCGCCGACCACATACATATCTCCGTTTTGCAATTCGGGCATTGCCAACGCAAAATGGGCAACCATATATTCTGCCTGAGTGTCGCTGCGGTCTACGTCGCTTTGGCGAATGGTAAAACGACCAAACTGGGTGCGGTCGTAGGTATAACTATCGTACGCGCGAGGCTCGTCGACCTTAAGAACGACGTGATAGTAAGGCTCGTTGAATTGGTAGTAGTCAACACCTATGCCGTGATAGTTGGTCGTCACCGCCTCAAAGCGGCGATATTCGTTGCCCGCGGGGAAAATCAAGCTGCGATTATGCTCAAAAAAAGCCCTGCGCGACGCCACCCGCTGCGGCTGATTGACGGCTACGAGGTTATCGATACGACCGTTCTGCACGACCCGCACTTTCAAATCCTGATACATATTGTCGACCGCATAATTGCGCGTGTCGACCTCCACGCTGAGTTGCTGATGACTTTTGTTATAATCTATGTCGGTGCGACTCGTCACCGCCGGAACAACACTAACCTTGTCTTCATAGAGCGAGAATCGAACTTGCAAGCACACGTTGTCGGGCTCGTTCTCGGGATAGACCTTCAACAGATAGTTGCCCGAAATTGTCGGACTGATATCGTCGTTTGGAAGGGTTAGCGCATAGTGAACATAGTTGACGAGCGTGCCCGAAGAATAGGCGTAGTCGGTAATCTCCGCTTCGTTGAAGCCGTCGACATATTCCGAATCGACCAGCATCGACGGCTGCCAATCGGCGTCGCAATGCACCACCGAATAGCGCAAATATTGCATCTCCGGACTTATTTGGTCGAACTCTATGCGAATGCGACTATCACCGCCAAGGAGAACGACTGGAGCAACATAATCGTTGCCTTCCACCGACACCTTCAGCGACCGAAACGAGCTGTCGAACACTTGCGTAGAAGTGTCGACTTGCGATTGTGCGCTCGCTGCCATAGCTGCGACTACAAATATAATCGATGCAAATCTTTTAATGGCTACCATACTACAGGCGCTTTGCCGTGCTCGACCAAATAGGCATTGGCACGCGAAAAATGATGATTGCCGAAAAAACCGTGGTAAGCCGATAGAGGCGATGGATGCGCCGACTCGAGCACCAAATGCTTCGAGCGGTCGATAACCGCGCCCTTGCGCTTCGCATAATTACCCCAAAGCAAGAAAACGAGATTTTCGCGGCGAGCGGAAAGCGCCGCCACAGCAGCATCCGTAAACTGTTCCCAACCGCGACCTTGATGCGAAGCAGCCTGATGGGCACGCACCGTCAGCGTGGCGTTGAGCAGCAAAACACCCTGACGAGCCCATCGCGTCAAATCGCCCGACGTCGGGATTGGCGCCCCGGTGTCGGAATTGACTTCTTTGAATATGTTGACCAACGACGGTGGCATCTGCACACTGTCGCCCACGGAAAAGCACAAGCCATTGGCTTGTCCGTAGTTGTGATACGGGTCTTGACCGAGAATCACCACCTTAACTTCATCGAAAGGCGTTGCGTCGAAGGCGGCAAATATCTTGTTGCCCGGCGGAAACACAGCCTCCGCCGTACGATATTCCTCGCGGACAAACTCCGTAAGACGCACAAAGTAGTCCTTATCAAACTCGTCACGAAGAACCGATTTCCAGCTATTTTCTATCTTAACATCCATATTGCTAAAACAAACGAGGCGCATCAAAGCATCGCTCGACACACCTCGTTAAACTATTGCGAACGATTTCTTAGAACGGAAGGTCGTCGCTTGCCTCGGGAGTATTAAATGCGGGAGGAGGAGGCACGGGAGCACCGGCAGGAGCGGCAGCAGCGACAGCCGGACCTTGTTGCGGGCCTTCGGCAGCTGCAGCAGCGGCAGCTTCAGCCTTCCAACCGCGGATACTTGTATACCAACGGCCGTTGTATTCACGGCTCTCGATGTCGAACGACAAACGAACGCGGTCGCCTACGTTCAACGGGAATTGGTCTGCCTTGTCGCCAAAAAAGTCGAAATGCACTTTCTTGGGATAAGAATCCTCCGTCTCGAGGACATATTCTTGTTTCTTCCAGTTATTTCCCGCTTGCGAAACACCGCTTTGCAACGGCAATTTCAAAATGATTTTTCCAACTACTTCCATTGTATATGTGTTATTTGTTTTTTTGTTATTGCGTTTTGCAAAGTTAATTCTTTTCGATTAACCACCAAAATTTTCAAGCCAAAACAAAACACAAAACAAAATAAAAAAGCCGCAAGGTCGGGGAGACGATGCGGCTGTAGTTATGTCTTACCGAGAAATTATTCGGCAACGACTTCGAAGGGGATTTCAACCGAAACTTCTTTGTGGAGTTTCAAAGTAGCGTTGTAAGAACCAACTTCTTTAACAGCGCCTTTGATGTTGATAACCTTACGGTCGATGTTGAAGCCAAGTTTTTCGAGGGCTTCAGCGATTTGGATGCTGTTGACAGAACCGAAGATAGTGCCTGTCGAACTTGTTTTAGCACCGATAGTGAGCGAAACGCCTTCCAACGAAGCAGCAAGAGCCTCAGCATCGGCTTTGATTTTAGCCAACTTGTGAGCGCGTTGCTTTTGGTTCTCTGCCAACACTTTCAATGCAGATTCTGAAGCGATAACAGCTTTGCCTGTCGGGATAAGATAGTTTCTGCCGTATCCGCTCTTAACCTCTACTACATCATCTTTGTAGCCAAGGTTCGCTACGTCTTCTTTTAATATGATTTTCATAATTGTAATCTTCTAAAATAATTATTTCATCAAGTCTGTCACATAAGGAAGCAAAGCCAAGTGGCGTGCACGTTTAACGGCGCGAGCAACACGACGTTGGAACTTCAAAGAAGTACCGGTGATGCGACGCGGCAAAATTTTGCCTTGCTCGTTGAGGAATTTCTTCAAGAATTCCGGGTCCTTATAGTCGATATACTTAATGCCACTCTTTTTGAAACGGCAGTATTTTTTCTTTTTTACGTCAACCGACAGCGGGGTCAAATATCTGATTTCCGATTGTGATTGTGCCATGTCTTAGTCCTCCTTTGTTTCGTTAGCGTTAGTCTTTGCCGCACGCAGATTTCTACGCTTTTCAGCATATTCTGCTGCATACTTGTCCAAGCGGAATGTCAAGAAGCGAAGCACGCGCTCGTCGCGACGATACTCTGTTTCCAACTTCTTAATTACCGTAGGTTCTGCTTCAAACTCCAACAGGTTATAAAAACCGGTTGTCTTCTTTTGGATGGTGTACGCAAGTTTGCGCAAGCCCCAATTCTCTTCGTTGACTATCGCTGCGCCGTTGGCTGTCAGTATAGCCTTGAATTTCTCTACCGCTTCCTTCATCTGTGCATCAGACAAAACGGGAGTTAAAATGAAAACGGTTTCGTACTTGTTCATTTCTATTTTAAATTTGTTATTAAAATTTTGCGGTGCAAAGGTACAAACTTTCGCGCACTTACGCAAACCGGATTAGCCCATTACCTACTCATAAGAGCGCACGTAATGGTTAATCTTTGTTAAAGTTGCAGTTTTCTACCGAATCGACATAGGCTGCCGTCGGGCTGTGGCGCTAAAAGAGTTTGAAGTTGACGTAGCGTTTCGGGTGCAGACGAAGGTCGACAATAATCGAGTCGAGGCTCACGATGGTCTTGTCGATGTGTTCATACAAGCCCTTATCGTTGAGGAGCATACCGAGCGACGAGTCTTTGCTATTGACTTTCGAGGTGATTTGCTCGAGATTGGCGGTTGTGGTCTTGACGTTGTCCATTGTTTCAGCCAACGGGAGCTGCTTGAGTTGAGCACTGAGTTCTTTGAGGTCGGCCGACACTTGAGTGAGGTCTTCAACGACGTCGCCGGCATTGGTGAGCACGGGATTGATTTTAGTCGACGTCACGGCAAGATTGCGCGACATCACTTCGAGATTGCGCGACACGGCGTCGAGGCGGCTGACGGTGTTGTCGAGTGCCGGATTCGAAACGATGGTGTCGACTTGCGCCATAATGCTGTTTAGTCTGGGCAACATCTCGATGACTTGTGGCATAACGTCGTGGGAGATATCCGACATCAAGTCGCCGGCTTTGCTGCCTTCGATAACGTCGTCGGACGAACAATAGTCGGTGCCGGGAGCCATCTTCAGAGCGAGTTCAGCAGTACCGAGAATGCTTGTTGCCATTACCACTTGACTACCTTTGGTAATCTTGAAATCTTTATCCATATTAAGCATCACGAGGACGTGCCCCGGGTTGTCGTAGTCGTAACTCATCTCAACGACTTGTCCCACCTTCATACCGTTCATTGTGACCGGAGAGGCAATGGTCAAGCCCGTAACGTCGGTAAACGATGCTTTGTAGATATTTTCGGCTCTAAACACGTTGATACCCTTAAGATAATCGATTCCTACAAAGAGGACTGCAAAACTGAGCAGTAGTATAAATCCTATGAGTAATTCTTTTGAAAATAGGCGTTTCATATTCTTAATTTATTCTTTTTCCGTTTTTAAATTTAATGATAAAAGCCTCCGGATGGCGCCGGCGAACGATGTCGAGCATGCGCTTTGCCTCGTTTTTGTCGAGCGTTTCTCCGTAGGTATATTTATATAGTCCGTCTTCTTTATACGACTTAATCTTGTCGATATCCATATCCTTGAAGCATGCGCTGCGCATCGACAGGCGCTTCTCGGAGGTGAGGAATTGCACTCGGTAGACAATGTCGTCGGGCGAAATGGTCGGCGCTTTCTTTTGTTCGGCGGGCTTTTTCGCTGCTGCCGACACTTTGTCGGATT
>JAQXVL010000102.1 GCA_029224905.1 Bacteroidales bacterium | reverse complement strand
GAGGTGGGTGGAATCTTCAATATCAACGGCGTCGACGACGTAAGGAAATTGCAAGAAGTGGCGGTTAAGGAAAGCCGCATAGGCATACCTATTATAATAGGTGCCGACGTATGCTCCGGCTACGAAACATCGTTCACCCTGCCATTGGGAATGGCATGCTCGTTCAAGCCCGAGAATCTCGAGACGGCGGCTCGCATCTCCGCCGAAGAGGCAACGACCGGCGGCATCTGCTGGACCTACAGCCCGATGGTCGACGTAAGTCGCGATGCGCGCTGGGGACGTAGTCGTGAAGGTGCCGGCGAAGACCCGCTGCTTGGCGCCGACATGGCACGTGCTTGGGTGCGCGGCTATCAGGGCGACAACCTTGCCGAGCCGACAACCATCATGGCGTGCGTAAAGCACTATGCACTCTACGGCGCTGCGGAATCCGGACGCGACTATAATCCCGTCGACATGAGCCGTCAAGCCGCAATGAACGGCTTTATGGAGCCTTATAAGGCAGCCGTCGAGGCAGGCGTGGGCAGCGTGATGACGTCGTTCAACGAGTTTGAAGGCATTCCCGCGACCGGTCATAGCTGGTTGCTCAAAGACGTGCTTCGCGACCGTTGGGGATTCGGCGGATTCGTTGTTTCCGACTATACGGCAATCAAAGAGATGGAAAATCACGGCGTGGGCAATGCCGACGACGTTGCGCTTCAGGCTTTTAAATGCGGCGTGGATATGGACATGATTGCCGACTACTATCACGACTCACTATTAAAACTTTATAATGCAGGTAAGATTACCTTGGAAGAGATTGACGCGGCATGTCGACGAATGTTGACAGCCAAGTACGATTTAGGACTCTTCCACAATCCGTATCAATACTGCGATGCGGAGAGAGGTAAAAAGGTAAACTGCACGGCTGAGAAGCTGGGCATAGCACGCCGTATTGCCACTGAATCCTATGTGTTGATGAAGAATGAGGACGGCGTGCTTCCTTTGAAGAACAACAAGCGTATAGCCATCATCGGACCGCTTGCCGACGTACGAGCAAATATGCCGGCAATGTGGCGCGACGGCGACGCAACAACATATCGCGGCTTGGCAGACGCCTTGCGCGACCAACTCGACGGCGCGGTCATTACGTATGCACGCGGATGTAACCTTGCCGACGACGAGAAGATGGAATATAACTTCACTGACAACAAAAATAATGTTCGAGGCAACGAGGCAGAGTTGCTGCGAGAGGCTATCGACGTGGCGTCGGGGGCTGACGTGATAATCGCTGCCATCGGCGAGTCCGCATCAATGAGCGGCGAAGGCGCAAGTCGGGCAACACTGGAGTTGCCCGACACACAACGCCGACTCATCGAGGCGCTCCATGCCACCGGCAAGCCCGTGGTGATGCTCCTCTTCACCGGACGTCCGCTGGCACTGCAACGCGAGGAAAAACTCGTCGACGCCATCTTGACCGTTTGGGAAGGCGGCTCGAAGGCAGCCGATGCCATTGCCGACTTGCTCACCGGACGAGTTAACCCGTCGGCGAAACTCGCCATGACGTTCCCGCTCGTCACCGGTCAATGCCCAATCTACTACAACCACAAAAACACCGGACGTCCGATGGCTCCCGAGGCATGGTATACGCGCTACGTGAGCAACTATATCGACGTGCCCAACGAACCGCTCTATCCCTTCGGCTACGGATTGAGCTACACAACCTACGACTACTCGAACCTGCGTCTGAGCAGCGACGAAATGATCTCCGGCTCGGCTATCAACGTATCAGTCGACGTTAAGAACACCGGCGCGGTCGACGGCGAAGAAATCGTGCAACTCTACATCCACGACCGCATTCGCAGCATTACGCCGCCGATCAAAGAACTCAAGGCATACAAGCGCGTTGCCCTCAAAGCCGGCGAAACCGCAACTGTTAGCTTTACCGTCGACGTCGAGATGCTTAAGTTCTACAACGCCGACCTCGATTTCGTTGCCGAACCCGGCGAATTTGACGTGATGGTCGGTCCGAACAGCCGCGACACTCAATCGATTATGTTTACCCTTAAATAGTTCTGAAGATGAAAAAGATATTGATTGCAGCAGTAGCGTTGGCAGGTTGCTCGTTGCTGCCCGTAGCGCAAAACTTGCGTCACGACACTTATTGCAACCCGCTGAATGTCGACTACTCCTATATGATTTACAATTCCGAAAAGAACATCTCTTATCGCTCGGGAGCCGACCCCGCAGTTGTGGAATTTCGCGGCGAATACTATATGTTCGTGACCCGTACCCATGGTTATTGGCATTCTACCGACCTTCAAAACTGGGACTTCATCAAGCCGAACGATTGGTATCCGCAAGGCAGTAACGCACCGGCGGCGCACAACTACAAAGACTCCGTGCTCTACGTTTGCGGCGACCCGTCGGGCTGCATGAGCGTGCTCTATACCGACGACCCGAAGTCGGGCAACTGGAAAGCCACTCCCGGCATTCTGTTCGACCTTCAAGACCCCGACTTGTTTATCGACGACGACGGTCGCGCCTATATGTTCTGGGGCTCGTCGAACGTCTATCCGATACGCGCAAAGGAACTTGACCCCAATCGTCGTTTCCTCCCCAAGACCGAAACAACCGAACTTTTCAACCTCGACTTGGCAAAGCACGGCTGGGAGCGCTTCGGCGAAAACCATGTGAGCGACACCAACCTCGGCGGATTTATCGAAGGTCCGTGGCTGACGAAGCACAACGGCAAATACTATATGCAATATGCCGCTCCGGGCACCCAATTTAACGTCTACGGCGACGGCGTCTACGTTGCCGACTCGCCAATGGGTCCGTACACCTATCAAAAGCATAACCCGATATCGTACAAGCCCGGCGGCTATATGAACGGCGCAGGCCACGGCAGCACCGTAGTCGGTCCCGGCGGAAAATACTGGCATTTCGCCTCGATGGCACTCGCTATCAACGTAGGCTGGGAGCGCCGTCTGTGCATGTTCCCGACGAAGTTTGACGCCGACGGCATAATGTACTGCGACACACGCTTCGGCGACTATCCCCACTACGCGCCGGCGGTGCCCGGACATCACGGCGACTTCCGCGGCTGGATGCTCCTGTCGTACGGCAAGCCGGTAACCGTTTCGTCGCAAGTAGACGGCAACGATGCGCAAGGACTTACCGACGAAAAAACCAAATCGTTCTGGTTGGCATCAAAGAACGACGACACCCAATGGGCAACAATCGACTTGCAGACACCGGCAAACGTATGCGCCATCCAAGTTAACTTCCACGACCACAAGTGCGATATGTACGGCCGCTACGACGGGCTCCGCACGCGTTACGCCATCGAAGGCTCGCTCGACGGCACAAACTGGCACACCATCGTCGACCGTAGCAATTCTTATAAGGATACGCCCAACGACTATGCCGAACTCGAAACGCCCGAGCAACTGCGCTACATCCGCTACAAAAACGTCAAAGTGCCTACTCCCGCGCTCGCCATCTCAGAGATTCGCGTGTTCGGCTTGGGTAACGGTAAGGCACCTGTGGCTCCGAAAAAACTTACGCTCAAGCGCCACGACGACCGCCGCGACATCGATATCGAATGGACCGAGGTGAAAGGTGCACAGGGCTACAACGTGCTTTGGGGCATCGCTC
>JAQXVL010000101.1 GCA_029224905.1 Bacteroidales bacterium | reverse complement strand
ACCTCTGCCGTGTCGAAGATACGGCAGGAGTGGCTGTGCCGAAGGTACAGCAATTGTGGGTAACGCCGGGTTTAACCTCGGAGAGGTTCAACCTGGCGAAAATCAGCAAATTAGAGAGCGAGCTTCGGAGATGCTCGGTCGTGATAGTAGATATCGGCGGCGTGGTTAGAGGTTATAGACCGATTTCGGGTTTCCAATTCCAAATTCCCTTTCTGCTATCACAACCGACCCTCTCACGAGGTTCGAGCATCCATATCTTTGTCGCTCACCGGGTTAAGTACCTCCGGCACTGAACCCGGCGTTACCCATAAATGGCGCCCCTCCGGGGCTTTTCATCCTCATCGTATCTTCGACACGATGAGAATGTCCGGGTCGAGCCGTTTGAGGTAAATATTGCTGCACAGGGGGCTCTCCTCGAATTTTTCTGATTGGATGATAAGCAAGAGGGTGTATCAAAAATGATACACCCTCTCTATTTATTTTCAAGTCTTCGCTATCGCTTAGCGAACCATAACTTTCACTACTTTGCCGTCTACGCTCACGAGGTAAAGGCCTGCGGGAACGCGGAACGTGCCGGCTGCGCTGTTGGCAACCACGGCTTGTCCTGCTGCGTTGTAGATTGACACAACGCCTGCGCCTTCAACGGCGATTTCGCCCTGACGAGCCACTACCTTTGCGCCACCGACGTTGACTGTCTTAACGCCGCTGAATGCAACCGAAGTAACGGTTTGCGCTGCGAGGTCGACGGTAAGGTCGTACGATGCGTAGTCTTTCCAGTCGCCTGTGCCAACCACTACGTTGTTGCCTGTCCAAGGAGCGAGGGCAACAGTGCTGAGTGCGTCGAGAGTACAGTTGTCGGCATCGGCTGCCTTGATTGCCCAGTCGTTGATTTCGCCTGTGCCGTCCCAAGCCGACGAACCGACTGCCGAAGTAAACATAAACTCGCCACCCTTATTGAGGAGCACGCCGTTGAATTTGTAAGTTGCAACGCCTTCTTTGTCGGCGATGACAGCCTTGTCGAGCGATGTATTCCAGTCGTTTTCGTACATGCTACCCAAGATGCGGAGTTGTGCGGGGAATACTTCCGGATTTTCGAGTTTGAAAGTCATATTGTTAAGGTCGACAGTCACGGTGTAAGTGCCGGGCCAGAAGTTGCGAATTTGCGCACCCGATTGCTTAACGATGCTTACTGCGCTACCTACTTTCGAATAAAGTTCGCCTTCGATACCGTACTTATAATTGTTAAGTTCTTCCCAGCTCGAAGCAAGAGCATCAGTGATTGTGAAGTAAGAGCCGTGTCCGATTGTGAGTTCGCCGCTGTAAACGCCGGGAGCGGTTTTTGCGAGTTCTACGCCGCTGTCGAATGCCCATCCGTTGCCGTTAACGTCACCGATTGCATACATTTTTTCGGGAGTTTCGTCAACCAAGACAAATTCTACAATGCTGATTTGCGGAGCATTGTTATAGATTTCTACAACTCCGACCACATCGTATTTCTGAGTAAGGTCTTCCGGGAGCGTTACGCCGAAGCGGTTGAGGTAGTAAGCAAGCGTAGCATCGCCCACGCCGATAGTTTTTGCCGTAGAGTTGATAGTTACGCCCTTGATTACTACATATTGACTTTGAAGGTCGGTAGTGATTTCGCTGAGAGTTTTTTCGAAAGGCAGCGTCTTTTCGGGCGAAGGTGTGTCTAACACGTTTTCGAGAACGCGAGTTTCAGTCATCTCGTAAGTGCCGTTATATTGAACCGATTGAGCGGCAAAAGCCTTCGAGGGGAATTTTTGACCGTTGGTCAACGTCATGCCGAGGTCGCCGTAGATAAGCAACGCATTATTGTTGTCGTCGCGGATAAATGTATACTTGCCGTTTGTCGATTGAGCGGTTACATAGACCGGGCAATACAAGAGGTGGTAATAGCCTTCTTGTACGGTCCATATTCCTTGTTGAACAAAGTCGGCGAGGTCTGACGCTCTACCATATTGATTGTAAGCGAACTGGTGTTCAGCCACGTCGCTGTCGTCGATTCCGGCCAACGAAGCGTATGCCTTGATGCCATAGGTGCCCGAGCACATAAGTGTCGGCACGTTTTCCGGGTCGTAAACCAGATATTGGTCGGCTGTCGCCTCTCCGGTAGGATTGTCGATGTAGTTGTAAGTAAAATAGTGGATAGTTGCGCCCTGTGTGCTGCAAGTGATGTTCACGGGAGTTGAATCTACATCCGAACGGCCATAATCCGTCTCAGGCATTGAGATAACCGGTGTGGCACATTTTGTGATTGCACTGCCGCCTGTTTCCCATGTAATTTTGAGGCTTTCGATATATTGTGCACTCTTCTTCGATACCACTGCGATATAAGGATAATTGTCTGTAATATCCAGTGATAAAGTTGTTGAATTGCCGTCGTAAGTCATCTCACCAATCAGCTTCTTACCGTCTTGTGCGGAATAAGCGCTCGTAGAAACAAACGGGGTAGCTTTGCCGTAGATTTGCAAAACGCGACCAGATGCTGTACCCGAATTCCAAGTTACTTCAACTTTGCGAGCATTACCTACAGATGTGGTATTATACACTCCAACATAACGAGTCGTACCGTCAGGAGATTTACTGCCGCTTGTCAGTTGCAAGGAGCTATTATAATCTTCTGCTGATTTCATAGCAATAGCTGCATACTTTGTTGTGGAAGTAAATGTTTTGCCTTCTACGAAACAATAAGAACCGGTTCCAAGCCCCAAGCCTGTCGCCGTGAGGTCGTCAACAAATGTTGCTGCCGAACCGGTAAACGCCACGGTCAGCAAAAGCGTCATCAATAAGTAAAATTTTCTCATAAGAATGTGTATTTAGATTTAGTTTAATTTCAGACCGCAAAAATAACATATAGAACTCGAATAATCAAGAAAGTAATATTACAAATACTTTAAATCAATAAAAACGTCTATGTGAGATACTTTCGCGCCAATCCGAGAAAGTGTATCTCCACAACCACCCCTCACCCCTTACCTCTTACCTCTCACCTCTTACCTCTATAATAAATGTCAAAAGTGATTATAATCGTTTGGAAAATGCCGCAAGGGTTCGTAACTTTGCAAATAATACCGCAGATATGACAAAGGAAGAAATCTCATTTGATTACATCAAGCGTTTGACATACAATTTAGAGGGTGTCGATGTTGAGTTCAAGGAAACTAC